>JAKSBD010000141.1 GCA_022361295.1 Bacteroidales bacterium | reverse complement strand
TAAATCGACGTTTTTATAGGATAAATTGTTCGTCAATCCACCAAAAACTTCTGGTAAGGCCGAGCCCTGACGCTCACGTTCAGCATCGTTATAAGTACTGGTAACCATGCGTCCGCTGCCCAATGGGTCATTGTATGCGGAAGCTGGCATAGCGCTTTGTTCAACATCATCTGAACCTTCATTGACAAACCACATTGGCAAACCATTATCAGGATTCACGCCAGCCCATTCGCGCATATAAAACTGATAGATATCTCCACCTTCTTCTAATAACTTAGTTCCAGATATCATTTTATCTTGTGTTAGACTGGTAATTTCATTTATATTGGAAGAGATGTTGAAACTCACATCCCATTTAACAGCTGTGTGTTTTAAGGCTTCATAGCTTGTTGTTAACTCTACACCTTGGTTCTTCATTGCACCTAGATTAGTCGTTATTGAACCAATACCTTTTCCGGCAGATAAGGGCTGTGCAAATAGCAAACCGTCAGAGTTACGGTTATAATATTCTATTACCGTGCTTAGTCTATCAATAAATCGAGCTTCAAGTCCAATGTTTGCACTGGCAATTTTTTCCCAACTAATATTATTGTTTTCAAGTTGTACTGGCGTTAATCCCGGATATCCTCCATAATTGGCACCACTACCATATAATCCCAGAGAAGCATAGTTCCCAATATTGTTATTACCTGATGTACCATAACTAGCACGAAGTTTAAGGTTGTTTAACCAACTTAGTTCAGGCATAAATTCTTCTTCACTAATACGCCAACTACCTCCAAATGAATAGAAAACACCGTACTTGTTGTTTTTTCCAAAACGAGAACTACCATCACCGCGCACGCTGGCGCTTAAATAGTATTTTCCTCCATGGTTAAACTTAGCCTGACCCAGATAGGATACCATGGTCCAGTCTGTTGAATAACTCGATGGTGTTGTTGGCGTACTCCCCCATACCAAATCGGGTTGATTAGGCACACCAAAATCAGTAACACCAGCTGATAAAACAGAATAGTTTTCACCATTAGCTTCCTGACCAGCCAACACTTCAAGACTTGAGTTACCAAGTATCTTATTCCAAGAAAATATATTTGAGATACTCCAGGCCACATTGTCGGATGCTGACTTTGCGCTTCGACCGTTAACCCCAGCGCCATTCCCATGATAAGGATTATAGTAATTTAAGCCTGTGCCACCACTATAATCAATACCACCAGTGGTTCTAAACTTCAATTCATTTGATAACTGAAGATCAATATAAGCATTGGTCATTACACGTTTTGTGGTGTACTCGTATATATCCATGTCAGCTAATCCAACTGGGTTAAAGTCAAAAACAGCTTTATTATCCCAATTATAAGTTCCATCGCCATTGTATACTGGGGAGGCAGAATTTATCACTTCTGCTGAACGAACAGGGTTAGCTCCCTCAGTTCCTCCGGGAGGTGCGTTGGTTTCAGAATAAGATAAATGCGTATTAATACCTGCTGAAATAAAATCATTTACCGTATGTGCAACATTTACTTTAGCTGTGTAACGGGTAAAATTTGAGTTTAAAGTTGTTCCACTATCATTAAAATAACCCAAAGAAAAATACACTTGTGTTTTTTCACTACCCCCAGCTACATTGAGGTTATAGTTCTGAATTACTCCCGTCTTATAAATTTCATCTCGCCAATCAGTATTTGTATCAACTTTAGTACCGGGAATTACTTTTCCATTGGCATCGAGTGGGTTATCCACACCAAAAGGATTGAAGCCTACCGTTTGCTCAACATACTTATGCGCATAATCTAAAGATTCAGGATAGGTATATCTGCTACCATCTTCTTTTGTAAGGTCATAAAATGCAGAATTTGTAAGCCCCATGAAAGTATGCTCATAGATTTCAGTCGAATTCATCAGTTTATAACCATCTGACACACGTGACGAAACACCTACTTGTCCATTAAATGAAATGCGTGTGGTACCTTTTTTACCCTTTTTTGTAGTAACTATAATAACACCATTAGCAGCTCTGGAACCGTATAAGGAAGAAGCTGCGGCATCTTTTAGTACAGTTAAACTTTCAATATCGTTCGGATTTAAATCAGTTAATGATCCTGACATAGGAACTCCGTCAACTACGTATAATGGTGCACTACTAGCACTTAAAGAGCCAATACCTCTTATGCGGACTGACGCCGCTGCACCGGGTTGTCCTGAACTACTTGAAATTTGAAGCCCTGCTGTAGTACCTTGTAACGATTTCTCAAAAGAGGTTACCGGGCGGTCTTCAATAATCTCATTATTTACTACTTCGGCCGCACCTGTATATGCCTCTTTTGTGGTTGTACCATATGCAACTACCATTACATCCTCTAATTGCATACTATCATCCGATAATTGAACGTCGATTTTATTACGCCCATCAATTCGCTCTTCAACTGTGCTCATACCCACAAATGAATATACCAATACTGCATCTGTGTTGGGTATTTCTAATTGATAATTTCCATCAATATCTGTGATGGTCCCAGACATAGTACCCTTAATTAAAACATTAACTCCAGGCAGTGTTTCTCCTGTATTTTCATCAGTGACAACACCTCTTACTATGATGCTTTGAGCTTGTGCATACACACTTATCAACAGCATCAATAGCATTATGTTAAGATATTTTTTCATTTCTAAGTACTTTAAATTTAGTTTGTGATAGTATTCTTATTTTTCGGAGATTTTATTTTTATATCAGCATTCAGCTAGAGATGGCTAAAAAACTGGTTAGAATTTTGCACTGTTTCCGTCACATAAAAGTTTAGCAATATTCTAATCCAGTTTTAACTTTCTAACTTTGTTTCTAATACTAAATTTCACCTTAGTGCCACAAATGTATTTTGATTGGTTAATAATAAAGACCTATTAAATCCCCAGTGGTATCATCAGGTAGCATAATACCAAAAAGCTTTATTATCAATTGATTTTGTGCACATTAGTACACCATGGATTTTATATAAAAAACCCTACATCTAAATTATCTCATGTATGAATTGCATTTTACTAATGCTATGTCGTGGTTATTTAATGCCTTATAATTTAATTGTATTGCTCACTTTCAAAATACTGAGAGTATTAAATAGCAGGTAGAAACCTAAGCTCTTACAATTGAAACTACTTCAAGCAACAGCTCTTAATTTAAACAAATCAATAGTCATCGAGATCGCGCACAAAACATAGTGCCTTAACAAGTAATCCGAATTCCATTCGACTTGTAAAGCCAAAGGAAATAGCATGAGTATTTAATTGATTTTTTAAACTAAAAAAACCGATGCTGTAACACATCGGCTCTTATCAATTAATATTGCAGGATGATTATTAATTACCACATTCTGTTGCAGAATAAACATAACTCAAACCTTCAGCAACAGAAGTATTCATTCCACTAATTGGATCAGTGAAAACTTCTGTATTTGTTGGATCTAACAAATCGAAGTGCGGTTTAAGTGAACACATGTACACATTAGTTGCTAAAACTTGAGTTTCTGCCAAAGCATCTTCAACAGGTAATGTAATTTTAACATTTCCAAACTCATCAGCGTAACTATTAAAGGCATCGAAACCTGTAATTGTTTTCGCCTTGATATTGATTTCCCAAGCACTAGTTAAAACATCAAAGCCTTTTACAACACACTGATCACTAACCCAATCCTCAGACCACGTAGCAAAACTGTATTCTGACTCTCTACGGACATCTAAATAAATATTCTTAGCTTGTTCAAGTTTTTGAAATGAATCAAACAACTTCGTTTCCCCAACCATAATAATGTTAATATTGCCAGAGTTAACCAAGCCATTGAAAATTTCAATAGACGCATGAGAATTATTACTCTGAACCACGATATTGTCATCATAGTAATTACTACCAGAACTAACTTTTGTTAAAGCATTGAAGCCAATCATTTCTTCTCCAAAATTATTACCTGAAATCAAAACATAACCAGTAATTTCTTCTAGATTATCAAAACCAGACAGGCTTAATTCTCCATCAACAGTAGCTGGATAACGATCTCCGCTGTTTTGATTAAGCTCTAGATTTCCATCAATTTTTACAAGGTTGTCAAAGTTTAAAACAGACATCTCATAACACTGATAAATCGTTAAGTTATGTAATTCAATGTTTGTTGCACCAAAAGAAGAAAACTTACAATCGTACAGGTAAATATCTCCGCCAATATTACCTAATGTAAAGTCTCCCATGTAGCCTGAAAACATTACATCAACATTAGAACTTACATTTGTTTGCGATAATTCAATAGTAGTTAATGCACCAGGACCATATTCTTTAAATGATTCGTTATTGATTTCAATTGCACCAACAATATCTAATGAAGGTAGTGTTAATGATTCTAAAGCATCTACATTATCAGTAATACTCAAACGCTCATATATAAGAACTAACTCAGGCGCATCAATAGACATTAAACCTGGATTTTCTTCTGATAAGAAATCACCTCCAACACTTTTTAAGGCATCAAATACAATAGTACTGGTAGCTGCTCCATCAACATCCATAATGTTTTTAAGCTCTACTCTTCCCGAAACGTTTTCCAAAGCAGGAAATGAAATTGAAGTACCACCGTAAATACTTAAGTCACTTCCAATCATTTTAACATTAGCCAAAATTGCTAATTGCTCATCATTATTAACAACAACTTTACCAGTAATAATAGTTGCACCTTCTTGCGCTGCCAAAGCGGCATATTCGTCATCGCTAATTACAT
>JAKSBD010000258.1 GCA_022361295.1 Bacteroidales bacterium | reverse complement strand
TTAAGCAGTTTGTATGGCAATTACCTTTACTGGGTTTTGCTATTTATTACACCTGGTGGTACCTTGATTCAGAGATTTGGGGGATGCTGTTTACCATATTCAACTTTTTCCTGTTTATGCGCCTGTATGATGATTGGTTCTTAACGCCGGTTAAAGATCAGGATGGAGCCGGACGACGTACTCTTCGTTTTAGAAGAATGATAAGGTTGTTTTATCCGCTTGCCGGCATGGTATTATATGTCTTAAGGTGGGATGAATTGCCATTGGCTATCATAGTTGGCGCTTTGTGGTATCTGCTTTATATTCTGACGTATTCAGGCAAAAAATTAAAGCAGGATGGCGTCAATATTGAGCGTATTACAGGACGATTTGCTGCCTGGCGTCGTTCATATTACCGTATGCTTCGAAGTATACCGGGAATTGGTAAGCAGAAAACACCATTTAAAGCTTTAAAAGGTATTTCTCTTGAATTTAAGACAGGTATGATTGGTTTGCTAGGCCCCAACGGAGCCGGTAAAACAACTCTTATGCGCATTATCTGCGGTATTCTGGAGCAAAGCTATGGCAAGGTTTATATCAATGGACTGGATACCGAGGAAAAGCGAGAAGAATTACAGGGAATCATCGGATACCTGCCACAGGAGTTTGGTACCTACGAGAATATGACGGCCTATGAGTTTCTGGATTATCAAGCCATTGTGAGGGGTATAAGCGATGCTGAGACAAGAAAGGAGCGTCTTCACTATGTATTGAAATCCGTTCATATGTGGGAGCGTAAAGATGGTAAAATAGGCTCCTTCTCAGGTGGAATGAAACAGCGAATTGGTATTGCCATGATATTGCTGCATTTACCCAAAATATTAGTTGTTGATGAGCCAACAGCCGGCCTTGATCCACGTGAACGTATTCGATTCCGTAACCTGTTGGTAGAGCTTAGCCGCGAGCGCATTGTATTGTTTTCAACCCATATTATTGAAGATATCTCAAGTTCATGTAACCAGGTTGCTGTTATGAGTAAAGGTGAGCTTAAATATTGGGGTGTACCTAGTGAAATGGTAAATATTGCCAATGACAGGGTGTGGCAGTTTGATATTGAGGCTGACGAATTAGAGCAGGTTAGTAAAGAGCATTTGATAGTCCATCACATGAACGATGGTGATAAAATCAGGGTGCGTTGTATTGCTGATGAAAAACCAGATGATAGGGCTGTTGGAGTAGGTGCAGTGTTGGAGGATGCTTATATCTGGTTGCTTAAAAATAAAAAGTAGGAATATGCAGAAACATAATAATACAGTAATAGCAAAATCTCGTTTGACGCTGCAGTTCATCAGGTACAATCTGAAAATTGTATTTGGAAACAAGTTTGTATATTTCCTGGGTGCATCATTGATATTTTACCTGTTGATTACATCCATTAATTTATTTGCCTCTGATTCGGTGAGTGTTGAAGGCGTATATTTTCAGTTAATGTTTCCGGCCTTCTTACTTATCTTTTTTCCCACAACATATGGGATACAAAACGATGAAGATGCACGAATACTAGAGATCCTTTTCGGGATTCCGAATTATCGCTACAAGATATGGCTGGTGCGATTGGTCATGGCCTTCTTTATGGTATTTTGGTTTATCTTTTTAATGGCCAACTTAAGCAGTGTATTATTGATTAATGTGCCTGTTTGGGAAATTACACTACGTTTAATGGTGCCTGTTAGCTTGTTTGGTATGCTGGGCTTCTTCTTTAGTACTGTGGTGAAAAACGGGAACGGAACAGCTGTGATTATCGTCATTATTGGATTAATAGTCTGGTTATTCTCCGGCTTTTTAGAGGCAAGCCCCTGGAATATCTTCCTCAATCCTTTTGATTTGCCATCAGGTATGAGTGAGACAGTTTGGTCCAATGTTGTTCTGAAGCATATGCGTACCTGGCTGATTGTGGGCTTAGTGGCCGGATTGTGGGGATTGCTTAATCTTCAAAATCGTGAGAAGTTTATTAAATAAAAACAGAAGGCAGTTTAGAGGCGTGACAGAAGTGATGTTCTTTCTCTATCGTTTGCGTAAAATTTATGCCTGGACCCAGAATTTGGTTGTGAACCGCCTCTCAAAATATTAAGCATAAAAAAAGCGCCTGTGGGCGCTTTTCTCGTATGTAGTTGTGAACATTAACTTTGTGCAACAGGCTTTTTGCCTTCTATTATGTCGCGGGCCATTTCCAGGATAGTTGAGTCGTCTAATTCTACAATACCGCCGTCGGGTCCTTGCTCAAGATGTATCCCTACACTCTTCCCTCGATCATAGTTGGCACCGCCAAAGTAATTTCTTACTGTTTCTACGTCGAGGTTCAACTCTTCAGCAATTGCTTGAATGCTTCCGTCAGGTAGACTATCCTTGATCTTCCTGAGTTGATTAAATGTGATTGTTGTTGTACTCATATTGAAAAGGTTTAATAGTAAATATAAGTCTGTAATAAAAATAGAAAATTAAATCGAATATTAAAATTTAGTTCATGTTAATTGTTCTTAACGAACCAATAATTAATGCAGGATTAACGTATATATGGCAGAAATTTATAGAAGTCTGCATGACTATGATCTGGCCTGTGGTGTTTCTTGAAAAGGAATGGATTCTTACTTAGAAAATAGTTATTTTTAATGTGTCTAAATAAAATTCATTACAAACCTAAAAAAACGACTATGGCAACAGTTAATGCTTACATTACCTATAAAGGCAATTGCGAAGATGCTTTCCTTTTTTATAAAAGTGTATTTGGTGGAGATTTTGAGTATTTAGCACGATTTAAAGAGATGCCTTCAGAGGAACCTATTCCGGAAGAAGAGGCCAATAAAATCATGCATGTAGCTCTTAGAATTAGTAAAGAAACAGTGCTGATGGGCAGTGATACATCACCGGCTTTCGGTCCACCATGTGAAATTGGTAATAATATTGCTATTTCGGTTAGTACCGGGTCTGAAGAAGAAGCCAGAACGCTTTTTGATGGCTTATCGGCGGGAGGACAAGTTAATATGCCATTGGATAAAACTTTTTGGGGCGCTTACTTTGGTATGTTTACCGATAAGTTTGGCGTTAACTGGATGGTTGGATACGATTATGAGCAAAATGCTTAAGAATGACAGAATCCTGATTATACGTAAAAAAAAGGTCCGGTTTGCCGGACTTTTTGTATTTACAGGAGACCTTTTAATTGCTAAATAATAGTTTTACCAATAAACGCATTATTTTTGCACAAAATTAAAATAGTAGATTTTGAAATTTAGCGAATTAAATATAAACACCGTTCTTCTGAATGCGCTGGAAGATTTAGGATATACAGATGCCACTCCAATCCAGGAAAAAGCTTTTCCTGTTATTATGTCGGGTAAAGATGTGGTTGGGATCGCGCAGACAGGTACTGGTAAAACCTTTGCCTATATACTTCCAATCCTTCGCCAGTTAAAGTTTTCACAGCAGCGTCATCCACGCGTTTTGGTGTTGGTGCCAACGCGAGAGTTGGTTGAACAGGTAGTTGGAGAGTTCAGGAAGTTGACCGAATATATGAGTGTAAGAATTGGTGGTGTTTATGGTGGTACGAACATTAACACGCAAAAGGAACTGGTATATGAAGGTCTTGACGTGTTGGTTGCCACTCCGGGGCGTTTAATCGACTTAAGTCTGACAGGTGTTTTGCGCCTGAAGAATATTCAAAAACTCGTAATTGACGAAGTGGATGAAATGCTAAATCTTGGTTTTCGTTCACAGTTGGAGCAAATACAGGAATTATTACCAGACAAGCGTCAGAATTTAATGTTTTCGGCAACTGTTACCGAAGATGTAGAGAAACTGATTAAGCAATGGTTTTATAACCCAATCAGGGTTGAAGTGGCGGCAACAGGTACACCGCTTGAGAAGATATTCCAGTCCGGTTATATTGTGCCCAACTTTTACACCAAGAAAAACCTGTTGGTTCATCTTTTAAAGAATGATGAAACGATGGATAAAGTATTGGTGTTTGTTCAAAGCAAGAGTATTGCAGATCTGTTGTTTGATTTACTTTCAACTGATTTTCCAGAGGAGATTGGTGTGATTCATTCCAATAAATCGCAAAATTTCCGCTTTAGAATGGTGGATGAGTTTCTTGAAGGTAAAACACGGGTGTTGATTGCTACCGATTTAATTGCCAGGGGTATGGATATCAGCCATGTGAGCCATGTTATTAATTATGACTTGCCAGAGACAGCTGAGTCGTATATTCACCGAATTGGACGAACAGGTCGTGCCGATGCCGATGGTTTATCCATTGCTTTTGTTGCTGAAAATGATGAAGATATATGGGCGTCTATCCAGCGATTGATGAAAAAAGAGGTGAGTCTGGACCCAATGCCTGAAAGTGTTAACGTGAGTGAGCGTTTACTGGAATCAGAAAAGGAAGTACTGGCCGGTATGAAGGTGATTAAAACACCTAAAATAACTGTTCAGAAGGGGGCTGCATTCCATGAGAAGAAGGATAAAAACAAAAAGACTAATCAAGGCGGTTCGTATCGTCGTAAATTAGCTGCAAAATATAAAAAGCCAAAGACACGAGGACAGAAGAAAAGAAAATAAGCTGAGCCAATAATCCCATTATGAAGAATCGCGTTTTATTTATTATTAATCCTATTTCAGGAATCGGTAAACAACGAACAGTTGAGAAAGCTGTTGAAAGTGAAATTGATCACGACAAGATCAGCTTTAAAATAGCCTATACTGAATATGCAGGCCATGCCAGGGAATTGGCAAAGGAAGCTGTTGGTAGATTTGACGTGGTTGTTGCTGTTGGGGGAGATGGTACCGTTAATGAAGTTGGCTCATCGCTGGTTAATACAACAACGGCACTGGCAATTATTCCAACAGGCTCAGGTAACGGGCTGGCCAGGTTTCTGGATATTCCCTTAAGGGTCAACAGGGCACTGCAGGTTATTAATCACATGGAGGTGAAAGATATTGATACACTTCGGGTTAATGACCAGGTATCCTTAAATGTGGCAGGAATAGGATTTGACGGACATATCAGTCACCGATTTGCTAAATTGAAAAATCGCGGACCTGCAGGTTATATGCGACTTATAACCAGTGAGTACTCCAAGTACAAATCATCTGTTTATCGTATTTCAATAGATGGCAAAACCTATGAGTTGCCGGCGTTTATGATTACGTTTGCCAATTCATCACAATGGGGTAACAATATTCACATTGCGCCACAGGCCAAAAT
>JAKSBD010000154.1 GCA_022361295.1 Bacteroidales bacterium | reverse complement strand
TATGAAATTGAACAGAACAGCAGCAGGAAACTGGTATAGGAGAATGGGCGAGCCAGGGGTAATGGGGCGAGGGAAGGGCCCTGTATTGGAAATGGCCTGAAAATTTGGTGGATGGGTTTGGGGGCAAGGTTAAGCTGAAATAGTAAAGAATTGAGTATTCTTATTCTTTTCAGAACAATCAAAGAAGATGCCGTCCGTCATTTAAAACGAGCATGACAAATTCTGTTATTTAAACGAATGAATAGAACAAGCTATACTGATTCATCTATAATTTTTTCAAAAAGAATGCCACCCTTAAACATGGCTTTAAGAACAGGATGAACTTCTTTCCCAAGTTTAGTTAAACTGTATTCAACTCTTGGAGGGACTTCAGGGAAAACAGTTCGTTTAATTAAACCATCAGCTTCTAACTCTTTGAGCTGCTTGCTTAGCATACGCTCACTTAAATCGGTTAGCAGCTTAACCAATTCATTATACCTTTTATCACCCTGTGAAAGATGTAAAATGATTGTTGCTTTTCTCTTTCCCTTAACCACATTAATAAAGGTATCTATTGGGCAATAACTTTTTTTCATCTTTTTTTTCGCTTCGCATCCATTAAAAACACTCAATTCGGAACAAAATGTTCGTTACTTCATGTTTTGTAAGCTCTTGTTTATCTGAATATAACAATTGAACTTTGTGCAAAAATAACAAAAGTATACTACGATGGATAACAGTTCGACATTTAAAGCACTTAGAGTTGAAGAAGTAAATGGAAAATATATTTCGGGTGTAAAAGATATGCCTTTTGAGCCACTAAATAAGGGCGAAGTATTGATTAAAGTAGCGTATAGCTCACTAAACTATAAGGATGCTTTATCAACAATTGGCAACAAAGGCGTAACAAGGAAGTACCCTCATACACCGGGTATTGATGCAGCAGGTATTGTTGAATCAAGCGAAAGTGAACTTTTTAAAGCCGGAGATTCGGTAATTGTTACCAGTTACGAACTGGGAATGAATCATCCGGGTGGTTTTGCCGAATATATTAAAGTGCCGGAATCATGGGTTGTTTCAATGCCAAAGAGAATGACTGCTGCACAAGCCATGAAATTTGGTACAGCAGGTTTTACGGCTGCTCTTTCAGTTTATCGTTTGTTAAACAACGGACAAAAACCAGAAATGGGACCAGTAGTGGTTTCCGGTGCTTTAGGAGGAGTGGGCAGTGTTGCTTGTCAACTATTAAATAAATTGGGCTTTGAAGTGATTGCTGCAAACTATGAGTTGGCCGATGAATCGGAAATCAAGAAGATAGGAGCGCATTCTCAAATTGACAGACATGTTTCGGACGATACTTCAGGCAGACCCATGTTAAAAACCCAATGGGCTGGTGCTATTGATGTTGTAGGAGGAAATACTTTAACAACCTTACTGAAAGGATGTAATGCTTTAGGTAACGTTACAACCTGCGGAAACATTGGTTCGGGAGATTTAAACATGACTGTTTACCCGTTCATTCTAAGAGGAGTTAGTCTTTTAGGAATTGATTCTCAAAACTGTCCGATGGAAATTAGGCAACACGTGTGGGATTTGTTAGCCAATGACTGGTCTATTGAGTTTGATTCGGATTTAATAAAAGAAACGACACTTGAAACCTTAAAGGCTCACATTAACCTGATGTTGGACAAAAAAAGCAAAGGACGGGTAATTGTGAAATTATAATATGGTGCATACTGTGTGGCACTAAAGAAAATGCAACATGTAATTGCTAGAAAAGTCGGCTTCGGTCGGCTTTTTTTATACCCGTCTGTAAAACGGATACTTCTTGCAGTAAAATGGAAACTTTTATGAGTGCTCAACCCCATACCTTTGACTTATAATTAAAACGAGATGATTATGAAGAAGGGATTGTTAATAATGGGACTGGTGTTAATAGTAGGATCATCTATTATTTCCGGGCAAAGTGATAATATAAAAAGCAATAGCATGAAAAATTTGAGCGAAGAAAAACAACAGGAAATCAGGACAAACATTGCAGGTTTGGCAAATGCTCTTTTAACAGTTGACCATCCAACACCAATTTTGGAAACACCACAAGATTATGGCATGGATTACGATGATGTTAAATTTAAAGCAGAAGATGGTGTAGAACTGGCAGCATGGTTTATTCCTGCAGAAGGATCAGACAAATTGATTATTTGTAATCACCCATCAACATTTAACAGATACGGTTTTCCCGGCCATAAAGCGCCCTGGAGTAACTTCCAGGATGTAGAAGTTAAGCAGGTGAAAATATATAAGGCACTGCATGATGCAGGGTACAATGTGTTGGCTTACGATTTTAGAAATCATGGTGAAAGTGAATCATCAAAAGATAACCGTTGGGGCCAGGGATTTGGCGATGAGTACAAAGATGTATTAGCTGCTTTCGACTATGTAAAATCACAAGATGATTTGAAAAACATGGCCATTGGATTATATAATCCATGTGCTGGTGGTAATGCCTGTATCTCAGCCATGACAAAAGCCCCTGAATATTTTGAAGATGTCTTGGCATTCGTTTCACCACAGCCGGCGTCTATGCATGTTATGTCCCAAATAACATTGGAAGGTATGGGATTAGGCGATCACCTGGATATTCTGGATGAAGAACAAGTTAAACTTGGTGGCTTAAAAAGTAATGAAATGACTCCGCATAATTTTGCTAAGAATGTGAAAGTTCCAACTTTCCTTCTTCAGGTAAAAGGCGATGTTTGGACAAAACCATCGGATGTGCAGGAAACATTTGATAGTTTAGTAAGCCTTTCAGATGAAGATAAAAAGCTCTTCTGGATTGAAGGAACAACCAAAAGGTTTGTAGGTTACAACTATTGCGGCGAACACCCCGGGCAAATGATTGAATGGTTTGATAAGTATATGAAATAGAATTGATAAAGCACAGTCTGATTAAACTATAAACAGACTGTTGCTTTTTATAAAATGCATTAATTTTACTAACAGAAACTTTTCGGATATGTCAGCAACTCTTAAAATCAATTCAATTAGTAAACTACACGAAATTTTTGGCTACCCCGAAAAGCCGGTACATCCGCTAATCACGCTTATTGACTTCTCAAAAATCCATCTTGGTAAAACAGACGACAACAGACGTAATGTTTTGGGTTTTTATCTTATTTCATTGAAAAAGATTAGCGGTGCAGACTTTACTTATGGAAGAATGGACTATGACTTTTCGGAGGCTTCATTATTTTGTATGGCTCCAGACCAGCTTAGTTTCGTATCTAATGTTGAAGAAGATGCACAGACCGAAGGTTGGGGCTTGTATTTTCATCCCGACCTGATCCGGTCAAGCTTTTTAAATGATAAGATTAAGGATTACAGTTTTTTCTCATACGATATGAGCGAATCCTTACATTTATCGGACAAAGAGAAGAACACCCTGTATTCGGTAGTTCAAACCATTGAAGAAGAATTTAGCGCCAACCTCGATGCCTGTAGTCACGATTTAATTATTTCTGGCATTGAAACGCTGCTTAACTACTGCAAGCGTTTTTATAGCCGACAGTTTATCACCCGAAGCCACCACAATAAAGGTGTTGCATCGCAATTTTAAAAGCTTGTTAATGAATATTTTAATTCGGAGCAGGTTAAGCTAAACGGACTACCGTCTGTTAAATATTGCGCAGACAAATTAAATCTCTCACCTAATTATTTAGGCGATTTACTAAAACAGGAAACTGGTAAAAGCGCCATTGAGCATATCCATTACCACTTAATAGAAAAAGCCAAAAGCTTATTACTCAACTCTGCAGAATCAATTAGCGAAATCGCTTATGATTTAGGATTTGAACGACCTCAAAGCTTTAGCAAGCTTTTTAAAAAGAAAACTGGTATAACGCCAAAAGAATTTAGGTTGAGTTAAAATACCGATACCGCTACGTGGTATTTATTATGGACCTGAACTAACATTCTACACCTAAAAAGAGATTGCAACTAAGCGATTAATAGCCTGTTGCAAAATACTTCCCACGCCTAAACAGCTACTCCGTAGGAGTTACGCCAAATATTCTAAGAACGTGGAACAAGCTCTAATGTTGAAGCCTCATGCTTTTTCCTATTGTAAGTTAAACGCATAAGTGGGTAAACAATGTTCATTTTCTTGAAATATGCCTTGTTGACCTTTTTGTTAATTTCATCTAAATCGGAAGGTATGATGCCGTTAACAGGGATTTCTGTATTACCTAGTTTCATTGCGCCCTCGGGATGCTTCAAAAACGCATCATACCAACTCTTGCCACCAAACTTATACTGACGAACAAAGAAACGCCCTTCAGTTTGTACAATGGTAATGTCTATGAAGCGATGGTCGCCACAACGTATCTGGCTTACCCAAGCTTTGTCAATGTGTTTTATCATTTCTTGATGTGTCATAACATTCAGTTCTATAAGTTCCACTCACAATTGGTTGATTTCTCTGATATATCCCACAGTTTGCCTGCGACTTCTCTATCTAATGCATGAGGTTCAAGCTTACATTCGCCAATAGGACCTGCCATATCCATTTTCTTTGTTGGGCCATAGTATGCCTGTTGCTTTAGGTTGTCTTCGGTAGCACACATTATTTCAGGCCATGAACCTTTTTCTGCCGATTGTGCTAAAGGCGTATGTGACATTATGGCGAAAATGATTCTTGTTGTCAAATTTGCTTCTTCTTTTCCCAAGCTTGTTTTAGCCGCTCCTGGGTGACAAACATAAACATCGACATTTCGATTAGCTTCTTTTATTCTATGTTGTAGCTCATAAGCAAATACCATTTGAGCTAATTTACTATGGCAATAGGTACTCATTGGATTATAATTTTTGTCGAAGTTCATATCCTCAAGCTGAATCTTCTTTAATCCCATTTTGTAGCCATTGCTACCAACTATCACTATTCTTTTTCCGCCTTCTTCTACTTTACTAAATAGAAGGTTGATAAGTAAGAAATGCCCGTAATGGTTTACACCAAGCTGGCTTTCAAAACCATCAGGAGTTAATAACTGTTTAGCAACCTGGGCAATAGCAGCATTACAAATTAGAACATCAATACGAGGTACAGTTTTAATAACTTCTTCGGCTGCATTACGAACCGAAGAAAGTTCTGCTAAGTCCATTTTTATAAATGATACTTTTGCCTGTTCTCCAAACTGATTTTTTAAATCCTTAATTGCTGCTTCTGATTTTGCTACACTTCTGTTAAGCATTACTACCTCAGCTCCTTTGCTTAATAATACTTTTGTAGCTTCAAAACCTGCACCGGCATTTCCTCCTGTTATTACATAGGTTTTACCATCTAAATTTCCTAATCTCTCAGGAGTCCAACCCTGCTTTCCAAATATGTTCTGTTCCATGACTTTCTGTTTTTATAATTAACTAATACAAAAGTAGGTTAAGAAGGGTGCATAAGACTTAAACTTTTTCGTTAAGACTTATACATTTTCGTGGAAGGATATAAAAAAGTTGGAGATATAATTTTTTTGTGCCCTGAGAAGGACATACCTTACGGTCATGAGCCTTTAATGTATCCTTAATCAGTTTTTTGATAAAGACTTAAAGATGGATGGTATTACTGGATTCAATACTTTAACAGCCATCAATACTCACGAGCCTAGATTTGTGTGGTTTTAATAGTCATATGGCCAAGCATCTTGCTCACGGTTTCCATGGGGACCGCATGTAATAGGGTAATGCTGGTGGCTAAAGTGTACCGGGCAAGGTGAAAAGTCCGCTGGATGACTTGGAGGTGTAAAAAAATATAGCTTTTTTTATGATGAGTAAAGACTTCATGTCAGATTTCTTAAAAGAGTCCATAAGCATCCTGATAATTTAGTGTAAGAGAGAATAGAATAAGTGTGTGGAAAAGAGTCAGAAAAACTTAGAGGCCTGATGTGCAGTATTGATACATGCACCAACGATTATAGCATACTCATTACTGTGACTGAGGAGGCGAAGCTGTATGGTGTAAAAAGATATAGTTCATAAGAATTAGTCATATGATATATTGCACTGGCTATATGTAATATTATAGTGGAGTGGCGTATATTGACTAGTTGGGGTTAATTATAAAAACGTTACGTAATGAAATTTAATACCAAGTATTTAGCTTTATTTTTTATTTGCGTACTAAACCAAAACATGTTAGGACAAATAGGTATTCACCTATCTGAAGAAGATTCTTTATTAGTTCTTAGGAAAATTTACATGTATGACTTCGAAAACAAAGTATTTAATGACATTGACGAAATGCATCTTGAAAACATATGGATTTCAAATAAGAATAAAGCCAAAAGCTATTTCGATAAAGCAATCAGGTTGACAACAGCACCGATTCATGAAAGAATGATATTAGCTTCATATTTCTACCATGACAAGAAATTAGAGCCTGTAAGAAGAGTTCTTGAAACTTGCAAAAATGCTAATGATACGACAACTGTTTATAATATAATGAACTCATATAGAATAAAATTTAGTGACTTTAAAATCAGTTCAAAACAGGTAGATAAATATTGTAATAAATGTAAATACAATTAACCCCGAAACTAAAAAACTATGACTGAGCAAGCTATTCGTAAAGTGATTAATGGGATTTGTTTAATTGTTTTTCCATTATATAACTATAATCTTGGTTATTAAAGCATTAAAACGAAAGTAATGGAATCAAGAATAATGTACATTGAGAGAAAAGCCGGCAACTTAATTGGAGAGGCCAGAATTGGCAGAGTTAAGTTTTCAAAATCTGGCAAAACCATTTACTATCAAGACTTAACTTTTCAGAGTTTAAAAGGGACGGGATATAAAACCAATTATTATTGCATTGAGACAGAAGAGGATTATTGGATATCAGGATGTCGAAAAGATGGACAGGACAGACTATATGGAGAACGATTACCAATTGAGATTGACGGAGATATTCGAGAGGAATATTGGACGAATATTCGCAGTCTGCCTGAGAATAAAAACATTAAAGTTATAAACGGAAAATAAGGCACGAAAGCCTAGCAAGCTGCAATACAGCATAGCAGGCATTAGTGCATTTTGGCAGAGCAGATTCCTGCCCGGTTCTCTTGTCCTGTCGGATGTGAGATTAGCACGCAGAATAAGCTAACGCTGCATGTGGCAGACGTTGTACAGCATTAGGGAGACTCAGATAAAATTAGCAATTCATACTAAATAAATTCGAATAATATGATTTTCGCATTATGTTTTTTAGGAAGTGTACTTCTTATCTTACTATTGCACTCAATAAAAAAGAAACGAGGTAACACGACAGTACCAATAATAAGAAACGTTGGTAATCAAGAATTACATCAGTTAATTGGAGCGTTGAAATCGTCTCGCATAAAATGTTATTACAAAAGCGAAGGTGTTACGGGATATTTTAACGCAATTCATGGTCAAAGTAATGATATAACAGAAAGCTATGTTATTTTCATTGACAAGAAAGACCTTGAAAAAGCAAACCATGTCATAAACAACTACCGACGTAATGAATTCCTAAAAAGAAGAAACAATAGGTAAATGTTCTTCTAGTATAGTCTTCTAGACTAAACTATTATTGAGTCAATTTGATT
>JAKSBD010000425.1 GCA_022361295.1 Bacteroidales bacterium | reverse complement strand
TTCGACCGAAATTTTTATTTTACCCGCTTCAGTGGCTAATAAGGACAAAGTTGCTTTATCCGATTCTATTTCTGCAATTTCCTGATCCTTTTCTACAATATCGCCATCAGACACCATCCACGATGCTAATTCGACTTCTGTAATGGATTCTCCGGGCGTTGGAACTTTTATTTCAATAATCATTTCTTTCAATTTTTAGTGCGAAATGCAAAGCAGGTCGTTCTACGTTTCAACCTGCACCTGCAAACAACTGACATTTATGTACTGACTAATTTATTATATCGAAAATCGTGGTTTCTCTTCAAAATACATATGCTGCTTAAGAATCTCAGTTCGCGACTTACCTTCAACACATTGTAAACCACAATACTTCAACTGACGATCACAATGACAGCCTTTAAACACCTTATTGATAATCTCATTCTGACCTATCACATGCAACCCGTTTAACCCGGTTGCCGGACTACCACTTGCAATACGTGCAACAGGAACAATATCAACATCGGTCATTTTGCTGCGAATGTAATTCCATGCACCCATATTTTCAGGTTCTTCCTGCACCCACAAATGCAACAGGGCGTTGTCATATTTTTTAATGATGGCATCCACCTGCTCTTTGGGGAACGGGTGCATTTGTTCCATTCTTACGAGTGCCACATCACGAGCATCCAGTTCTTCTTTACGTGACAGTAAATCGTAATAAATCTTGCCTGTACAGAAAACCACACGTTTCACATCTGTAACATCAACGTTATTATCATCAATAACTTCCTTAAATCCCCCGTCTTCAAAATCAGTTAACGAAGACACACATTTAGGGTGTCGCAATAAGCTCTTAGGTGTAAATACCACCAGTGGAATTCTGAACTCACGCTTTAACTGAAAAAAAAAAAAAAAAAAAAAGTTGGCAGGTGTTGTACAGTTAACCACCTGCATATTGTTACGGGCGGCCAATGACAAGAATCGTTCAACACGTGCACTTGAGTGCTCAGGCCCCTGTCCTTCAAAGCCATGTGGAAGTAATAAAACCAGGCCGTTCATCAGTCCCCATTTTTCTTCAGCCGACGAAATATACTGGTCAATTATTACCTGTGCCACATTGTAGAAATCTCCAAATTGTGCCTCCCAAATAGTAAGGCCATCTGGTTTTGCTAAAGCATAGCCATATTCAAACCCCATCACACCGTACTCTGACAATAAGGAGTTAAACACCTTAAAAGGTGCCTGGTTGGGTGCGATGTGTTGCAAGGGACGATAGCGCTTATCTGTATCTTCAATGGTTAATGCTGCATGACGATGGGCAAAAGTCCCACGTTCGGCATCCTGACCACTTAAGCGCACCGGATGACCTTCAGTCACCAATGATGCATAGGCCAGTTGTTCACCCAAAGCCCAATCAAGACGGTCTTCTTCAACCATCTTTTTCCTTTCGTTAACAATTTTATGCAGCTTCTTGAAGAATTTCCTGTCATCGGGTAAAAAGTTGATACGATCCAACAAGTTTATTAAGTCATTCCGCTTGACGGAGGTATCTGGTGATGACACAAAATCCTGCGGTTCTGAATGACGGTATTCTTTCCAGTCATCATTTAAAAAACGCTGAATAACTACTTTATCTATCTTGCGGGAAGCTTCCAGTTCTTCTTCCAGTAACTGGTTAAAGTTCACCTCTTCTTTCTTGGCATCTTCCTTTGACACCACTTTTTCTTCCTCCAGTTTTAGCTTATAAATATCACGAGGATTCTTATGTCGAGCTATTTCTTTGTATAAAATAGGCTGTGTAAAACGTGGTTCATCCCCCTCATTATGACCATATTTACGATAAGACAACAGGTCGATAAACACATCGGAATTAAAGCGTTGACGGTATTCCATAGCCAGTTCAATGGTGTAAACAAGTGCCTCAACATCGTCACCATTAACATGGAATACAGGAGAACGTGTCACCTTACCTACATCGGTACAGTAAGTTGATGAACGACCTTCAAGGTAGTTAGTGGTAAAACCAACCTGATTATTAATAACAATATGAATGGTTCCACCGGTTTTGTAACCACGTAACTGAGCCATCTGAACAACTTCATAAGCCACACCTTGTCCTGCAATAGCTGCATCGCCATGAATAACAATTGGCACTACTTTATCAAAATCTTTGTTGTACTTATGATCAATTTTGGAGCGTGAAATACCTTCAATAATAGGTGCAACCGTTTCCAGATGAGATGGATTAGGTGTCAGGTTTACACGCACATTTTTACCATTGCTAGCCTCAATATCACTGCAATAACCCAGGTGATACTTTACATCACCCAATGAAATACCCTCTTCGTACTCATCTCCTACAAATTCCTTGAATACATTCTTGTATGGTTTCTGCAAAATATTGGTAAGCACGTTTAAACGACCACGATGTGCCATACCAATCACCACTTCTTCGGCTCCCAGTTCAGCTCCTTTATCTATCAAGGCATGTAAGCCAGGGATCAATGTTTCAGATCCTTCTAAAGAAAAACGTTTTTGCCCTACAAACTTTTTGTGGATAAAACTCTCAAAACCTACAGCTGTATTTAACTCATTAAAAATCTTACGCTTCTTTTCGACCGAAAAATCTGGTGTATTCTTCACACTCTCCATTCGGTTTTTCATCCAGCTTAAAATTTCAGGATGGCGAATATACAGGTACTCAACAGCTACTGACTGACAATATGTTTGCTGCAAGTGTGCAATAATATCCTTTAAAGGAGAAGCACCTATGCCAAGCTCATTACCTGCCTGAAAAACAGTATCCAGATCCTTGTCCGACAAATCGAAATTCTCCACATCCAGCGTTGGATAGTACTTTCGGCGCGTACGAACAGGATTTGTTTTTGTAAACAAGTGTCCCCGCTGACGGTAACCATGTATCAGGTTTAAAACATGAAATTCTTTATCAACAAAGCCTGCAGTACTTGTCTGTTGGTAGTTTTCAATTGCAAAATCAAATCCCTGAAAGAATTTTTGATACGACTCTTCAACAGAGTCCGGGTCTTCTTTATATTGCTTGTAAAGCTCATCTATTGAGCCAATTTCGCTATTACCCAGAAATGAGAATTTATCCATAAAACTATATTAGTTTCGGTATTTTGTGTTTTTCTTTCCTCTATTAACAAATAAATATCACTAAAGTTAAAATATTTTTAAGCTCAACCACCTATTGTAAAACAGGTTTTTGAAATAAGATTTCTTTTGGATTTTAATGAGGAAATTTTAACGAATCCTTTTTTAGACACCATGTTTCTATGTTTGATTATGATTTTGAGCTGTATTTTTGAGTATGCTGCAAATTAAGATGTCGGCTTGATTTATACCGCTGAGGCAAAAAGACGCACAACATTCAGAGCCTGATATTTTCATAGGATCGATTACAAGGGGCGATACCCTTGTTTTGATGTAAAAGGCTTTCAGAGCCTTTATGCAGCTGATTGTAGATCAGCAATATGAATAGTTCAGCGAATGGGTGCCAGCCCTGAATAGGCTGAACTGATAACTCACCCATGGCCCCCGATAGCAGAACCCCTTGATTTTACTAGTCCCGAGGCCTGTAAAAGGCATCCCCTGTTGTAAAGAAGTGTCCCCAGGCTTCAGAATGATATCCAATCGGCTCAATATTGATCCCAACAGACCTTAGTAAGAGACCACAGCCATAAAAAAGTGATTAATCGGGTAAAAAAATGCAATCAACAGCCCCTTAATTGCGTCCCATTGACTTGAGAACGAATCCAATCGACTGAATATCGAATTCAACAGACTTCGGAAAGTGCCCACAGGCATAAAAAAGTGATCAATCGGACAGAAAATACATTTAACAGACTCTTACATGCATTCCATTGGTTTGAAAAGGAATTCAATCGGCTCAACACCTGAATTCATCGACAATATCGAAAACTTCTCAGCGTCTCAGCACCTTCGGGGTATACAATATAGGTTCTTTTAAAAAACTTAGCTATTAAAGCTTCGGTCATCGGACATCAATTACCTATATTTGTTACTACATAAATTCAACACATGACATCCGGATTTCTTAACGCTATCGCTTCATATTATTATCAAAATGCTAAAAATGAATTGTCTGACTACTGTTTTGTCTTTCCCAGTCAGCGTGCAGGTATTTTCTTTACCAATCATCTGCGTCAATTGGTTGATGCTCCATCGTGGGCACCTCAAATACTGACCGTCAATGATTTCTTCGGATCTCTGTCGAAGCAAATAGTAGCCGATAATATTACTCTTTTGTTTACCCTGCACCAGGTATACAAGCAGGTAAGTGGCAAAGACACCAGTTTTGATGAGTTCCTGCCATGGGGCGATATGTTTCTGGGTGATTTTGATGATATTGACAAATATTTGGTTGATGTTGATCAACTGTTTTCCAACCTTATCTCTTATAAGGAACTGGATGATGACTACAGTCACCTGAATGAAAAGCAATTGGAAGCGATAGAAACATTCTGGGGCGCCTTTAAGGCAGAGCAATTGTCATCGCACCAATCGTATTTTTTAGAAAACTGGGAACATATTCCAAAAGTATACAAAGCCTTTAAAGAAAAGCTTACAGAGCAGTCTCTGGCTTTTGATGGCATGGTTTACCGCGAAATAGCCGATAAGGTTAAACAGGAAGAGTATCTGGATATTAAGTGGAAAAAGGTTGTTTTTGTCGGTTTAAATGCCTTAACACCGGCAGAGAGAAAGCTGATGGATATTCTTAGAAAGCGAAAGGTTGCTGATTTCTTCTGGGATTACTCACCATGGATGGAAAAAACAGATAACGACACATTACTGACACGTGGTCCTGGCTTGTTTTTAAATGAGAACCGCCTGCGATATCCATCACCCAAAGACTTTGTTTTGCCAATTAACGAAGAGGGACCTGAGATAACCATCACCGCAGTTGCCAACCCAACCGAACAGTTGAAGTCTGTTCATTCATTTTTAAAAACGGAATACGAGAGTGATCTAAAAACAGCTGTCGTACTGGCTGATGAAACCATGCTGATGCCGGCTTTACATGGAATACCGGAAAACGTAGATAGGGTAAATGTAACCATGGGATATCCCTTAAACAATACACCCATCTTTGGTTTGGTAAACCTTTTATTTGAGATGCAGCGTAACGCCCGTAAAAGTAAAGAAGGAATATGGCTGTATCACCGTCATGTATTACCAATACTGCAACACCAGTATATATCTCTTCTGGCTGAAGATGATTGCCGGATGCTTCATAAAAAACTGGTGAAGGAGAACATCATCTTTGTCAAAGCCAAAGAACTGCAACTTAATCCGTTGTTTAAATTACTTTTTGGAAAGGTCAATAACGGCAGCGAACTGGCTAATTACCTGACAAATATACTGACCAAAATATACGAATTACTGGAGCCGCAGGAGGAAAAACTACTGGAGCAGGAATTTGTGTTTGCCTTGCATAAAAGCATTGTACGCCTGCAGGATTTGCTGGAACAAAACCAACAAGATGATCTTCAACCTGAAACCTGGATAAAACTTTATAAGAAACTAGCCGACTTTCAGACAGTTCCCTTTAAAGGCGAACCCCTGGCCGGCTTGCAGGTAATGGGTATTTTGGAAACGCGGGCACTGGATTTTGACAAGCTGATTATTCTTGATTTGAATGAAGGTGTTTTTCCGAAAACATCGGCACCCAATACCTTTATTCCGGCTACGCTGCGTGCAGGCTTTGACCTTCCAACCATTGAGTTTCAGGACACCATATTCTCCTATTATTTCTTCCGTCTGATACACAGGGCCAGGAAAGTTGAACTACTGTATTCAACAGGCGCTCAGGGCATGAAATCGAACAAGATGAGTCGCTATCTGTATCAACTAAAGTATGAGTTTAATGCCCGCATACAGTCACAAACTTCCTCAGGAAATGTATCATTATTAAGTCCTCCCCTGCCAATTGCACCAAAAACAAAGGCCATAATGGCTCAACTGGAGCAGTATAAAGCGGGTCAAAATAAGTTTCTTTCGCCCAGTGCACTTTCGGTGTACATTGAATGCCCAATGCGATTTTATTACCAGAAGATAGCGGGTATAAAAGAACCAGATGAGATCACGGAAGAAGCCGATGCCCGTATCTTTGGCCTTATTTTTCACGATGTAGTAGAAAACCTGTACAAACCTCACATTGGCAAAGAGGTGGAAGCGGCCACAATTGAAGGCTGGATTAAAAATAAAAAGCTCATTGACGGATTGATCCGAGAAGGCTTTAATACGCACCTGACCGATTATGAAAAGGGCAAAAGTACCTTTACCGAAATACATGGTAAGAATGTAATGGTATTTGAAGTGATACGTCGCTACCTTCTGCAATTTTTGAAACTTGAAAAAGCACGTACTCCATTCTCCATTGTGGATCTGGAGAGAAAAGTACAGCATTCTTATACTAACGATAACCTTCAGCTAAACATTGGTGGATTTATAGACAGACTTGAAAGTAAAGACGGCATTCTGCGTGTAATGGATTATAAAACCGGAACTGGTGATCCGACCATCAGCAGTATTCATGATTTGTTTGATACGGACAAGCATAAAAAGAACAAGGCTACTTTTCAGACTCTTCTCTATTCGCTGATTTTGGAAGAAACAGGAGATGACGCTCCAATTCAGCCAGGCGTAATTTGGGTAAGAGATGTCTTTAAGAAGAGCTACGATACACAACTCTTTTTAAAAGAAGGTAAAAGCAAAAGTCCGATTATCCTGCAACCTGTCCGTGATGAGTTTAAGGCGGAGCTAAACGCTTTATTTGAAGACTTGTACAATCCTGATATCCCTTTTCAACCGGTTGATAATGTGGACAAGTGCAGGTATTGCGCCTATAAAACTTTATGTAACAGGTAGGATGTAATTGTAATTTACTTATGACTGATATACTGTGTGGTTCAAATGGATGCAGAAGCAAGTATCATGTACCAATATTGCATTGACATTGCTTCATTTCATTGCTATTCTCTGTCTTTATAAAATTTATCTCGTAAGCGATAGGTTAATTTATTTATGAGCTCCAAATCAGGTTTATCGGGCAAGGAAGAGTTTTCAAAAGCCAATTCCATTTCTGCTTGCTTTAAATCTGCCATTTTCAATAATTCATCATATTCAAATTTTCCTGCTTTAATAGCAAGAAGGAACTCACGATTTGGCCTTAGAACATTAACTTTTCCCTCTTGCCCTATTTCAATTGCCATTTCCAACAGCCGGAAAACATGCATCATGTTTTTTGAATCATAATTTTTGCCATGGCTTTTAGTGTTCTCGTATCTCGCATTGTTACGCTTATCCACCCAATTCCAATATTCACGATACTCTTTACAGTAAGCAGAATAGCCATCTCTGTTAAAGTACATAATAGCTTCCTGCTTAGTACCTTTGGGAATTGAACTTAAACAAACATCTTTTGATTCTTTTCCTCTAATTACACCACTAAAGCCCAGCTGATCAGAATAATATAAACCGTATACATCTTTCATGTGTGGAATATTAACTAATCCACAATATTCTTGTTGCCAACCTTTTATTTGAAGGTATTTTAACAAAGGAATGGCACCCTGGTCATAGTTTACAAAGCAAAAAGACAACACACTTTTTCTTTCCTTAGCTACAGGATTTACAATTTTCTTTTTTAGGCCTTTGGCTTTTTTAATCTGCGACAATGCGAATTTCCCAAAGGTATTGTTACATAACCTTGATAAAATATGTTTAGATTTAATATCATTTAGATACGGGTGTTTAAAAAGTATCGCTGAATAAGGAGTATTGAGCAATTCAAGAATATTAGGATTGTTTAATGACAGTAACTCCATAAACCGCCCGAGTTCATAAAAAACAATATCATTTGTTTCATTATTCACCTGTGGTATATAATTCAATCCATAGTACTCATCTTTAGGCAAAAGGAATACACCTTTTATATCCGTATCAGAAGAGGGAGTTGCGAGGCCATAAGCCCGACTGCCACTTATGCACTCCATAATGATTAACCCTTTAGCTCTTAAATCGTCAATTGTCATTTATTCCTCTAATGTTTTTCTAAAGAACTCATTTAACTCATTCATTTCACCTTTTGCTGATGGCAGGTTCATTGCTTCTGCTTCAGCCCTTTCAATGCAGCGTTTCATGAACAAGATTAAATCCTGTTCTCCACTATGCATATATGATTCACTGATTGTCGATTTAAGTTCAATCAATTTCTTTATTCTTGATAGCAGATTTTTATCTATTTCCAGGCCACTTAACATTATTCCAAACTCTATTGGTGGTATTATTTCCTTTTCAAGAATCCATAAGCAAGCTGTAGAAGCACGAAGGGCATAAAAGAAGTTTTTAAGCTTATATTCAGGCATTTCATCTACTTCTGACAGTTTCTTTTTTGCCATGCTCAAATAATGATGAACGGTACCAATTCTCGAATAAGTTTTTTGAGCTATGACATGAATGCCATCAATAAATCCACTTTTCTTTTTATAAATGACAGGCGATTGAATTCTTTCAATTAATGCAGCATTAGATTTCCAAATCAGCTTTAAACTTTTTCTTAAATCCCAACCACTAATGTCAATCTCATTATTGTCATAGAACACTTCAATTGTATCCTTTTCTTCAGATAAACTTAAATACCAGTCTTTTTTATGTTTGTAAATTATGCGTACATCGTAATCACTATCCGGCGATGGAAATCCCCATGCTCTTGAACCGGTTTCGCAGGCAAGCAGTATTTCAATTCCATTTTCTTTCTCTAATTCAGATAAATACTTCTTAATTTTCTTTTCCATCTATCAATTATATTTGGCGGAGACTCCGACTTCTTTTTATAATTTAAAACTACTTCACACCTCTTTTACCTAACTGATTTCCAATACATAACAAAATATTATCGTATATTCTATTTCGTAAATGTCTACTGAAGTCAGTCATTTAAAATAATGGATACTTAATAATGCATGTAGAATACTTACAATGAAGCACTTTTTAATTCTGCATAAATATATCCCTTAAGCTTTTGTGGCAACCTGTCTACAAAATAATTCTTTGAAGGATCCTTTTCATCGTACACTATCAATTCCTCAGCATCATCAAGTAGGTTTTGGGCATTTGATAGCTCCTTCTTAACTTTTATCGTATCGCCATTTTTTGTTTCAAATGAAAATTTCATAACAATAAACCTGGTATCATCAATATACCTGGTTGTAGGGCGTTCATACAATTTTGCTGTGGTTACATACCCGTTTTTTATATTTTTCAAAAAGATGAGTGTTCGTTTTGCTCCCGAAAATATAAAGTAGAAGCCGATGAGCATTATAGTCACATAAATGTATGTTGTATCGGTTAAAAAGGAATTGCTCATACCCTCTATACGATGTATATTGGGTTTATCCTCTAAATACTCAACCATAATATCATCACCCGCATTTAAGGCTTTCTCACTAAATGATGTTCCATACATACTTAATAATTCAGGGTGGTGCATTTCATAATCGTATGCAAAAAGATACTTATCTGAAAAAGTATAATGTATAGCGTTATCATTAATAATTTTTCCTTTTGCTTTTGCTGTTTCAGAATAAGACAATTTTATGGATTGTATATCAATATGAGAATACTCACTAAATGAAAAAATCTGTCCGAATAGCAATATGACCAGACCAAATATGGTCATATAGTCTTTTAGAAAGATGTATGTTTTTAATTTATATGGTGGTTCTATTCTTATATGTGAACTCATTGTTAAAAATTTCTAGAGTTTAATTAATCTATTATATATCAGCATCATGTACTTACCGCATAATAAACGGCCGCATAAAATAGTGGAAATATAATTGACTTGCCCCACCAATCTTAAACGACACTCCTTCTTGTTTACTATTGAAATTCTCAATACAGGAAACACTAAAATAATTTTTTTATTTGATCATCAAGTAATGTATTGATAAATAAAATAAAATGATTCAGTGATTTGAGGTAATGGCCAAGCACCTTCTCTTTGACCTATAACATTATTGTTATGGCCGAAAAGAATTTGAAAAAGACCGGATTATTAATACACACGTTATTGGGGAGCTAAAAAGAAACAAAAGCCGCTTGATTTAGGCAATACATATTTATAAACAGGCTCTCTATTTGACCCATATCGATTAATTAGTTTGGTATCCTTAACCTAAAATCTGCCGGTTCATTAATTGTGAATATAAAAGACGGGCTGAAGGATAATTAAAGTCAGATTTATTCCAGTTATTTTAATCCCTTATTATTTTAACAATTCTATTATTAATTATTTCTGATAAATTCCAGTTAAGCAATTTGGGGTCGGTCGTACTATAGAATTGAATAATAACAGCATCTATATCATTATGATATTTTGCAAAACTCTGGTATCCAGGAACCCAACCCGAATGTTCATATTCATATACAGAAGAGTAGATTTCCTTTTCTCCCGGCTCAAATATAGTTCCATCGTTTAGCGCCCTGAGAAATATTCCCACGTCTTCTGCCGTGGCCAGCATACCATGTTCATCAGCCTTTAAATCATGCGGATGCCCCACATGATAGCCACTCATTACATTGTCCATGTTTACTTCACTCAAGGAACTATAAGTATTCTTTAGATTTAAAGGATTTAAGATTTCATCGCGTATGAATTGAAAGTTGCCATAACCTAATGTATTATCCATTATTTTATTGATTAACAAATAATTGGTATTGCAATATTCATATTTTTCTCCAGGTTTGAAGTTGGCAGGTTTGCCCGTTATCAAACCAAGGCTTTCTTCATACGACTCAGTTGGAGACGCCCAAAACCCCGGTGCATCAGTAAAATTCGGAATTCCGCTTCGATGCTTTATCATTAACCTTAATGTGATTTCCTCAGCATTCTCAATTTTTCCTATAAGCGATGGTAAATAATCAGCAAGGGTTTTGTCTAATGAAAGACGGCCATCACTGACTAGTTTAGTGACAGCCACAGCATCGTAAAGCTTACTGATACTGGCAATTTTAAACAGGGCCTGAGGATTGGCAGGTGTTTTGGATTCCCTATTGTGCCAGCCAGCAACATAAAACTGTGGTGGTTTACCGCTTTGGTCTATATAGACAATCATTCCGTCAAATCCATGACCAAT
>JAKSBD010000412.1 GCA_022361295.1 Bacteroidales bacterium | reverse complement strand
TGTGAAGATTCTGATGGTAATGTTTACCGAAGAGATATTAATTCACCTTTGATCAAAAAAGGTGGATGCCGCTGGATTGTTGCAGGCGAGGTGGCTTTAAGCAAAAATGGTGTTGAGTTTGCAACCATTAATTATGGAGATATGGAGTGTGATCGTGTAGCAACAATGACAACCGCCGAAGGAAGTAAAGAATTTAAAATTGGCGAACGCAAACGTGAAAAGCGCCAGGAAAACAGTAACGAATAACAACTTCCCGTTCACTCATAACTAAAAGTTCCCGGAGAGGTAAACGTACCTCTTCGGGTTTTTCGAAAAAAAAATTATTAACAACGAAACAAATAGGTTTTACTTTTACGTAATACATGAGCTAACACAGATCACCAATTATTTTATTTTGAAGCGGGAACATTTTAAAAGATTATTTAATGAGCATTTTGATCCATTGCGTAATTATATTTATTATCGTTGTGGAGATGCCGAGCTGGCCACAGATATTGCACAGGATGTGTTTATGAAACTGTGGGAAAAGCAACTGGATAAACCTCCGAAAGAACTGGTTGGGTTGCTTTATAAAATGGCTAAAGATGCTTTTATCAGTAAATACAGGCGAAGCAAGACAGAAAAGGAGTTTATCGCAAGACCGCCTGACAATGATGAGAGCCAGTCGCCCGATGAAGAGTTGAGTTATAAGGAATTGAAACAATCGTATGAAAGAGCACTGAAGGAAATGCCCGAGATTCAACGCGAAGTATTCCTGATGAGTCGTAACGAAGAACTCAAATATCATGAGATAGCCGATCGACTGGAGTTAAGCATTAAGGCAGTAGAAAAGCGAATGACAAACGCATTGCAATTTTTAAGACAAGCACTGGCAGTACAATGAAACAAGAAGAATTAAATAACGAACAATGGACCGATGATAATGACTTTATGAAGTCATTGCCAAAGGTAGAGCTGCCATACTCGCGTTCAAAAGAGGATGTTTGGAAGGAGATGGAGGCCTTAATGGCAGACGATAAAGAGGAAGAGGTAAATACTGTTGAAGAATCAGGTAAAGGGAAAGTAAGAACACTTCGACCAATACTAATGTCAGTGGCTGCCGTATTGGTTGTGTTGTTAGGAACAACAGCTTTTTTCCGTTTGTATACCAAAACAATTAATGCTAAAGCAGGGCAGCATTTAACTGCTTTACTTCCCGATGGTTCAAGCGTAGAATTAAATGCTGGTTCGGTTATTAAATACAAACCACTTTGGTGGCGTTTTGACCGTGAAATTCAGTTTGAAGGCGAAGGCTTTTTTAAAGTACAAAAAGGTAAATCATTTGAAGTGACATCATCAATGGGACGAACCATTGTTTTGGGAACCAGCTTTAATATTTATGCTCGCAGGAATGATTATAAAGTAACATGCTATACGGGAAAAGTGCGCGTGGTAAGCGTTGTAAGTGGTGAGTCAACAGACATTACACCTAATATGCAGGCCTATATTAAAAAGAATGGTCGAGTGCTGAGTACTGAAGAAATTAGCATGTCAGAGACCATCTCGTGGGTTAATGAAATGTTTTACTTTACAGGATCTGAAATTGAGCTGGTTTTCGAAGAAGTAGAACGCCAGTACGGTATAACAATAAAGCTAACTGATCGATTAGGATATGCTTATACTGGTAATTTTTCACGTGAACGATCAGCCGATGAAGTGATGCATATGATTTGTCGATCCATGGGGCTGAACTTTGAAAAAACAAGCTATGGTTATAAGGTGAGCAAGTGATTGGATGTTCGATATTATTATTCAGTCTTGGGCATTTTAACGAATCAACAAATAAGCAGAGTAAAAATTCGACTTAAATATATTTAGTGAAACGATTATTAATTTTTTTCATAAGTGTTTGGAGTATATCCATCTCATCAGTTTTTTCGCAAACTATTGAGGTGGATTGCCAGTCTAAACCCCTTAATGAAATTTTGATTGAGTGGCGTGATACTTATGATTTGCAGTTTTCGTTTAACGATGCACAACTGGCTTCCTACATTATAACCATTAAGCAAAGTTTTAAGAATCCGGATGAAGCGCTAAAAAAGATTTTGAAAGGCTTACCACTCGATTATGAGAAAAGCGATGAAGTTTACATTATTTATCCGGTCAAGAAGGAGAAGAAAAAAAAGAATTACACTTTAGTAGGAAAGATCATTGAAAGGGGAACGGGCGAACCATTGCCCTTTTCGCATATAATGGCCAATAGTCAGCAAGCTGTAACAGATGTAAAAGGTGTTTTTAGTTTCAATTTTGTTAATGATAGTGTTTACCAGGTTGTGGCATCGCATTTGGGATGCTTTATATTGGATACTACTTTGGTGGCAGGGAACAATCATACCTTGGTTTTAAATCCTTCAGCTGTCGGCATTAAAGAAGTGGTTGTGACCAATAATATTGTTGAAAAATCAACTCAGATAGGAGAGGAGTCAGGATTAACAAGTTTAAACCATCATATAGCCAACTATTTGCCCGGTAATGGTGATAACTCTGTTTTTAATTTATTGCGGCTTCAACCAGGTATACTGGCAGCGGGTGAACAACCAAACGATCTTATAATATGGGGAAGCCCTGAAGGAACCAGCAGGGTTACTTACGATGGATTTACCATATGGGGTTTGAAGAATTTTAATGATAACATTAGTGCCGTTAATCCATACCTGGCTAAAAATATTGAGATAAAAAAAGGAGGTTACGATGCTACTAATGACGATGTTGTAGGAGGTATTGTAGACATAACAGGCAAAAAAGGTAGTACCCTTCAACCGAGTCTCAACTTGTTTATTAATAATCAAACACTGAATGGAATGGTAGAGTTGCCGGTCAATCAAAAATCGGCTCTGGTACTGGCATTCAGGCAAACCTATTATAATCTTTTTGGTACCGATGATTTAACTTATCTGGATAAATGGCAAGAAAATAATCCCAGTGTTAAAGCAACACCAGAATATAATTTTCGTGATTTTAACCTGAAGTATTCTTTACAAGGTGATAATGGTGATTTGTTTTACGTGAGCCTGTTGCATGGAACAGATAACTTTGAGTTAAATGTAGATTACGATGAGGAAAGGACAAACAGAAGGGACCAGCTAATTGATATTAAAGTAAACAGGGTTGAGGAAGAAGAGAACAGGCAATTTGGAGGAACCATATTTTATGGTAAAACATGGGCGAATGGCAATTCATCTTCAATAAATACCAGCTATTCGGGATTACAGTCAGATTATTCCTTAGTAAGAGAAAATGCTTATCTCAGATTTAATAAAACTACCCGGAATGAAGCTTTGCAAAACGATGTTAGTGAATTTAAACTAAAGTGGGAAAATAAATTGCTGGCTGGCGAAAAACACACTTTCAGCCTGGGAATGGAGTGGGTAAATAATGATCTGGTATTTATGGAAGATTCTTTTAACGTCGAATTAATCAATTTGTCAGAAAGGGCTAACAGACTTAACCTGTTTATGCAAGACCGTTTTGATATTAACAGGCGATTAAGTTTAACGGCCGGGTTGCGATATAACCATTCTTTTTTTATTGATAAAATATACTTCGATCCGCGGGT
>JAKSBD010000142.1 GCA_022361295.1 Bacteroidales bacterium | reverse complement strand
ATTATTTACAGCTTTCTTCTCAATTCGACGATTCGACAGTTAATCAATTAACCATTTTATCATTACCGACAATCCCCCTTCGCCTGCGGCATTGCCCCCAGGGAAGATTTGATCTACAGCTTAATTGTCTAACCGTCGAATTGATCAACTGTTGATAGTTTATAAGTCTATAAGTTTATAAGTTGAGGAGTTGTCTAACCGTCGAATCGTTGAATGGTCGATAGAGTTGATGACCTAACGACCCACTGACCTAATAACCTAACGACCTAACTACCTAATCGTCTGTACGTCAATTGTATATTAAAAAACAATCGTACAATCCGATACATATATCTGTACAAATCAGCCCTTCATATTTCTTATTAGCGAGTAGTTTAGCCCTCATAATCAGATAAAAAAACTAATGTGTTATGAAGAAACAATTACTACTATTAACAGCCATAATAATGGCTATTTCAACAAACCTGATTGCTCAGGAAACAGTTATATATTACCCGGATTTCCGATACGATAATAACAGGGGATTTACCAAGCATAACATTACGGTTGGATCCGTGGAAAGCAATCTTTGGAGCAGATCTACTAATTTAAGTAAGATGCCAACTGATGCTGAACTGGGTTACACCAGAAATGCCGAGGCGACAAGCATAACAGCTAAAGGTTATGCTGGGGTTGGCGATGCTTATGATGTAACAGATACTTATGCAGTAGTTGATGGAGTTGATTTAACAGCCTATCCGCATCATCAGGATTTTCAGGTAACATTCTTTACTTTGGCTGAATATGCTTTAGGAAACTTTTCAAAGTTCTCAGTACTGGTGTCAGATAATTATTCAGGTGATCCGACAACTACTGCATGGACGGATGTAACAAATCAGTTAGATCAAATTGACGATGACGTTAATTACAATGGAAAATGGACAAAGTCTACGCTTAACCTGAACCAATGGAGAACTGCTACTAACCTTGTTTTAGCATTTCGCTACCAGGTAACAGCATCAGGTGTGGTCGATAAAACAGAACCGGGCCTTGATCGTCCGGGCGCATGGCGTGTTTGCGAAGTAAGGTTTACCACAACTGCCAAACCACTTAATGCAGTCACAGAATGGCAATTTGATGACTTTAATATGTTTGAAATGATTAACCTGACCAGCACGAACGCACAAGGGTGGAAACGTACTGAGACTTTACGTACTGATTTGGTTGAGCCGGTGGGTGAAGATTACAAATCCATTCAGGCAAGTGCTGTATATGAAGATGGTGCTCTTAAAAGTGTTTCACCAACGGAAACATGGACAGTGCTAAAAGCTGTTGATTTTACCGGCTATTCAAAAGCCTATTTATCATTCTGGGGTATTAGCCAGTACAAAAAAGGTGGAGATGCTGAGTTAAGAATTAAGATGTCAACTGATTATGTTTCTGATCAGGCTGATGCTGCAGGTGCCGTAACAGCTGCCACATGGGTTGATGTTACTGATGCTTTCAATCTTGATAAATCATTGGATTATGACCAGACATGGGTCAATAGTATTGGTGAAGTGGATGTTGATGCGGCGAATCCAAATATAAACTTTGCCTTTGTTTATACCTGTACTGATACCTATAGCGATGTTAATGGTGCAAATGCAGCCAACAGAGCTTCAACATGGAAGATAGGTGATGTAAAAGCAATGGTTGATCCTTTGGCAACAGCCATCGGTGATGAACCTAAATTCGAAGCTCCGCTTTTCTATCCTAATCCGGCGCACGATTATTTAGTGTTAAGCTCTGAGGTAGAGCAGATTGAGTTCTATAATTTAGGTGGTCAAAAGGTAAATGTTAACTACAATGGCGGAGGTCAGGTTAACGTGGCGACTCTTTCGCCGGGTGTTTACCTGATAAGAATGGTATTGGCCAATAAGCAGGTTAAAGCAAGTAAAGTTATAATCAAATAAGGGTAGTACATTCTACTACCTTGTAAAAGCAGAACGATTCTCTGGCATTACATGTTGGGAATCGTTCTTTTCATTAAAAATTGTTTCAATGCGTTTAGTCTTATTCATATTAAGCATCATTGTACCATTAAGTACAGCTGCCCAAAATTACCTTGGTCTCGAAGGGGATATCCCTTCTAACTGGTCGGCTTCAGACAATGGTTTAAGCATCTCGGGCAAGCATTATAAAATGGGTTCAGAGTCGCTAATGTGGGATTGGAGCGAAGGAGCTCAGGTTACCATTAATTCGCCATCAGGTATGGCGAATGCATGTAAAGAATACAAAGGCGGCATGATGCTTTGGATTTACAACGAAAATCCCAAAGATGCAGATCTGACTTTTCAGTTTAAAAATGCCGGAGGTCAGGTACAGTATCATTTTAATTACCATATTAACTTTTCGGGTTGGCGTGCCTGTTGGATTCGCTTCGATGAGGATATGTATGGTATTAAGAGCGACAAAAACCTGACAACAATGACAATTACTGCCCCTGTAGGTAAGGGAGGTGGAAAACTGTTTTTTGACCGTATGAAATTCCCTTCATCGCGCATCAACGACAGGGTAACACCTGATGCTCAACTGGATTTTATTAATCCTGAAATGAATGCCAATCATTGGGCAGCTCTATGGCACTGGCATAACTCCTATGTTTATGAAAAAGCCCTGCCGGCAGCCATGAGTGATGAAGAGAAATCTGCCACAGCCCTAATTCGTCAGCGTATTACCAGTGAGGTGGATGGCAACGCGCCCTCATCATCACGTATTACCGAACTAGAAAACGAATATAACGATCTGAACATCCAAAGAAACGGAAGCATAATTACCGGTGCTGCTTTTGTAGTAAAAGATGAAGCCCAGAATTCAAATAACGATAAGTCCTTTGAAGATGTAGAGCTGCTGTTATATGATATGGCAAAAGCGTGGCATCACAATAGGCAAAGCGGATTTGACCAGAAGTTTATTAATGTACTGGACTGGTTATATGATCAGGGACTGGTGGTAGGAAGTGGAATAGGTACCAACCATCATTACGGCTATGATTTCAGGGGTATTCCCAAAGCGATCTGGCTAATGCAGGATGTGTTAAAAGACGCCGGTAAGTTTCAGGAAGCCTTTGACATGGTTCAATACTGGACCGGTGTGCCTGAAATAAGGCAACTGCCCGAAACTGAAAACTTCCAGGGAATAGTTGATGCCTGGAATACCATTGTGGCAGGGCGATTAATGGCTATTATGCTTCGTGATGATTCACCTGAACTACTTCGTGACCTGCAATCCTACACTGAGTGGATGAATGCAGTTATGCAATACAGTGTTGGAACAATGGGTGGTTTTAAACCTGATGGTTCGGGCTTTCATCATGGAATGCTGTATGCAGGTTATATGAATGGTGGTTATGCCGGACTGGGAGAGGTACTTAATTATGTTGGAAATACACCTTTTAATTTATCTGAAGAAGCGCGTGGTAATTTTAAAAAAGCATTATTTGTACACTCGGGTTATGCCAACCTTCGTTCTATAGTTAACAGTGTATGTGGTCGTAAACCCATGACCCAGAACCTGGGAACAGGCTCTATCAATGCCTTTGCCTACCTGGCGAAAGCAAGTGATCCCATTGATACTGAGTGTGCAGCAGAATATATGCGCCTGACAAAATACAAGAAAGAGTTATACAATGAATTCAAGGCTTTAGGAATTAAGGCTGGCAATGCTCCAACAGGTAATGTGAGCCTTAATTATGGAGCACTTAACCTGCATCGTCGCGATAATTGGTTGGTGGCCATTAAAGGCTTTAATAAAATAGTGACGGGAACCGAAATTTATACTTCTAACAATAGATACGGCAGATACCAAAGTTATGGTACCGTCCAGATTCTGGGAACAGGAACAACTGTTAGTGCTGAAAAAAGCGGATTTGTGCTGGCTGGCTGGGATTGGAATCGTTTTCCGGGAGCAACCACTATTCACCTGCCATACGGCCTGCTTAATTATAGTGGTGGAAATCTGAACGAACGATCTAAAAACGCTGAGTTTGCAGGTGCTGTTTCATTAGATGGTAGTGGTGTATTTGGTATGTATCTGGATGAAAACAATTATACCAACTATACTGATGACTTCGTAGCTAATAAATCGGTGTTTTCATTTGAGAATCGTATTATTTGCCTGGGTAGTAATATATCTAATAGTAATGGTAGCTATCGAACTGAAACAACGCTTTTTCAAACCGCCCTTGGCACCCAGTCTGAAAAAATTATTATTGATGAAAATGAAATAAGCCAGTTTCCTTACAGTGATGACTTTAATGTGAATGACCCCCTTACTATGATGGATGCCAAAGGCAATGGTTATTATGTACCGCACGGTAAAATACATGTGACAAGAAGTAACCAGGAGTCACGTGATGAGAAGAAGAAGACCGTGAACAATGGTGATTTTGCAACTGCATGGATTGATCATGGTTCAGCACCTCAGGGTGCAGACTACGAGTACGCTGTATTAGTTCAAAGCAATTCGGCTGAACTTAACGTATTTAAGCAAAACATGCAGGGGAATGACCGGTCATATGAGGTGATTCGCAAAGATAATATTGCTCATATTGTTGCAGATAAAGCCACATCTACAACTGGTTATGTAATGTTTAGAGCTGATAATGCCATTTCATCAAAACATGTTAAAGGCGTATCATACGCATGTATAATAATGGCAAAAGATGAAGCAGATGAAAGTATACGTCTGGCATTTGCAGATCCGGCTATTAATATGGATGTTCCATCGGGTTTGACAGGAACAGATGAGGCTAAAGAACGTTTGGTCAGGGTAACATTAAATGGTAAATATCTGCTAAACGAACCAAATGATAAATGTCGTTTGCTTAGTTCAGACAATACTTCTACTGTGCTCGAATTTACCTCAATACATGGTTTGCCGGTTGAGGTAAAGCTAACAAAAGCACAGTCAACCGATATTGACAATGAAGATATGGGGTACAGGATATCAATGTACCCCAATCCAGTAAAGAACAAGCTATATGTAGAGTCAGATCAACCATTTACATCATTAACTGTTTGCAACCAGGCAGGGCGGCTGGTATTGTCATCAGCACAGCATACTAATGAGTTGGATGTGACACATTTAAACAAAGGCTTGTATTTTTTGGATGTCAATTTTAGCAGCGGTAAAAGCAAAGTTTTTAAGTTTATAAAAAAGTAAAGAGAGGCATGGTTAATAAACAGATATGCTTATTACTGTTATTGGTATTTACAGGTATAACAGGAATAGCCCAGACAATTGAGGTCAGTAACACAGCAGAACTGGAGTCGAAAATAGGGGAGGCCCGCCCGGGTACAACCTTTTGTTTGAATAGTGGCGAATACAAAGATATTCAACTTGTTGTTGAGAATTCAGGTACTAAAGATGCTCCTATTACTATCAAAGCCAAACAACCGGGAAAGGTTATTTTTTGTGGCGACGTAAAGGTGGAGTTAAAAGGAGATCATATCACATTGAGTGGTATTTACTTCAGGGATGGGGCACGTGATGAAAAAGAGTGGCGTTCGCACGGACCCGGACTGGTTGCCATGTATGGCAGTCACAACCGGGTTACCCAATGTGCTTTTCATTGTTTTGATACGGCCAATTCGGCATATGTTACCACTTCAGTAAGAGAAGATGGTACTTTCCCAACACATTGTCGCATTGATCACTGTTCTTTTACTGAGAAGATTACCTTTGATCAGGTAATTAACCTGAATAATACGCCCAAAGCTGATAAAACACCCGGAGCTAAAGCAGCTGGGCCTATGTACCATCGTATCGATCATTGTTTTTTTGCTAATCCAAAGAAACCGGGTAATGCCGGTGGTGGTATACGCATAGGCTACTGGCGCAAAGATGATGGCCGTTGCCTGGTCGATTCCAACTTGTTTATGCGACAGGATTCAGAGCCTGAGATTATCACCAGTAAATCGCGTGAAAACGTGTACTATGCCAACACCTTTCTGAATTGCAGGGGCACACTTAACTTCAGGCATGGAGATAAGCAGGTGGCTATTAATAACTTTTTTATTGGCGACGATACTAAATACGAGTACGGAGGTATGTTTGTATGGGGCAGCGGGCATTTAATTGCGGCTAATTACTTTGAATTGCCTACAACTATTAAATCAAGAGGAAATGCTGCTTTATACCTAAATCCAGGCGCCAGGGCTTCAGAGCATGCATTGGCCTTTAATATCAGTATATGTAACAATACCTTTGGGCCTGTAAACGGGCATGCCATTCATTTTCAGCCATTGGCAGAACGCCGTATGGAAACATGTAGTGCAAAAAAACTGAAATTTGAGTATCCGTCCGATATACGCTTATATAACAATACCTTTGCAAAGATCACAGGCGAGTATACCCTGTTTAAAAATGATGATTTAGCCAAAGATGCCCTTGTGTGGCACGAGAATATTAGTGCGACCAAAAACTTTGGAATGTCTGTCAGGAGAGGCATACAGGTAAGTAAGAGGGGTAAGCTGAAGAAGCAGTCTTATGAAGTTTATAAAAAAGGTAGTGCCTTTGATATACCTGGTATTCCCGAATACGTATTTATGAAAGCAAATGCCTTTCTGGATGCTAAACCTTTAACATTTGAAGAAGTAGGACCAGAATGGTTAACGGAAATTCCCGGGACCTATGCCCAAACCGGCAAACTAAGCAAGGATGTACAGAAACGCTTTAAAGGAGTGATCAGCAAAAGGAAGTAAAAGTTTTGACGATTTGTTTATTTGTCGAACTGTTGAATTGTCGAACTGTTGAAAGAGTTGAAAGAGTTTATTAGTTGAATGGTGTAACGATCTAATGATCTAACAGCCTACTGATCTATTGACCTAACTATCTAACCCTCCGCTGGTGCGCGTGTCCTCACGCGTTCCTATTTGATAGCTTTCCTCCGCTGCGCGTGACTCATGCGTTCCTACACATGCGGTAGCAGTGTATAATTACGTGATCAAACAAAAAAGCTGCGATCAATTTATTGATCGCAGCT
>JAKSBD010000331.1 GCA_022361295.1 Bacteroidales bacterium | reverse complement strand
ACTGAGAATTATGAGGAAATGACAAGCGATGCTACCAATACAGGTAGAAAGCACCATTTAACCGCTAAAACAACAGTACGAACCACAACAAGTATATTTACATCAGGTAAGTTAATAACACAGCTTCCTGAAATGTCATTGGAACTAGTCAAGAAAATGGCAAAAGAACAATTTTTCAAGAAAATTGACGACCTTAGCGATGTTGCAGATGGTGTGCTTGACCAGTTCCGGAAGAAACTAAAAGCTTTACCCGATGGTGGAGAAAAGCTTTTGGATGATTTTAAAGAGCTAACAGATGCTGAATCTTTAAGAAAGCTTATTGATAATCCTGACTTTGTTGACAATTGGAAGATGCTTGATGGGCTTGGCGAAGATGTAATTCCTTCATCTTTAAGAAAGAACCCTGACTTCATAAATAAGTTTGATAATGTAGTCAAAAACAACAATCTCGGTTTAGGCTCGGACGGGTTGAGCGATTTGTTAAAATCTCCATCGACAAAATTAGACGCCGCAACAGGTCAGCCATTAAAATGGGATAATCCCGATGGTGTATTAGATGGTGTAAAACGTGCATCTGATGCTAATATCGAAGGGCTTACTGTTACACATAAGAAATTCCCTGCCCCAGCTGATGGAACTGATAATTTTGTATTAAAAAATGCAAAACAATATCAGGCAGAAGCTAGTTTGGATGCGGGGTTAAGCTTTGAAAAAGGTGGAGTTAGCTTTGATAATGTTGATGATGCGGGAAAACTAATTGATAGGAAATACGGTCATAGTAGTATTTTTGATGATGCTGGGAATGTTGTTGACCAGAATCGAACTAAAAGTATATTGGAGCAAGCAAGAAGGCAACTAAATGCAGCAGATGGCACTCCGGTTAAGTGGGAAATATCAACTCTAAAAGGAGCAGAGGATATACAAGACTTCTTTGATTTAAATAGAATAGATATTGAAGTAGTATATAAAGCTCAAAAAACAATTATTAAATAAATGGAACACAGTAAATTATTTCCATATGCGGAGTTATCTAACAGAAAGCTGACAATTAGAGAGATTGCAGTGTTAGTTCTTAACTTTTACAGAAAGTTAGCACATGAAGATGATAATTTTAATGTATTGTATATTGTTTCAGAGAAAAAAGCATTATATGATAGAATTGATATAAACAAACCAGAAGCAATAAAAAAGCTAGCTGAAGAAATCTTAAATCAGAATATTGAAGATATTAAAAAACAAGATAAAGTTGAGTCTCCCGATATAGATTATTCCCGAGAATCAGATATTCTATTTTCATTAGAAGCAAAAATAAATCATGAAACCTTACTTTCTTTGTTTTTTGCATTCGGAACAAAAGTAAAGTCAAGTATTGGTGCAATTGTATCTAACACAATATGTTTTGATAGTTTTAATAAGGTTAATGTTTTTATAAAAGCTATGAATGATGTTTTTGATGTTGATTACTCAACTATAAAAATTAAAGAACGAGACTTCACAAGAAAAGCGCGAGGTTATGAAGCACCACTAGGCTGGATTACTTATTTTTCTATTAATTACCACATATCTATTCCTGATGATTTAGAGGATATTGAGTATGAACATACAGAAAAGGGTAAATATTTGATTTTAAACAGAGAGAATTTTACCACAAATAAAACAGCTTACGAAACCCATAAACAGAAGCTGTTTGATTTAATGGAAGAAATAAAACATCGGGTGCCGGAGTACTCGAAATAACTTTCAAAGCCCCACGAGCTGAGCGAAGGTGTGCCACGAGTCAGTGAGTGGCACACCTTCGCCGAGCGGGGATTTTAAGAAAGCGTTTAGGGAAGGACAAGAAAGGCTTCTAAATGGTTCATATTTACCGCCAGAAGAATATTTGGATGCAAGTTATATTTTACAGCATACCAACACTTTTAATAATAGAGCTAGTTATTTAATGACTTTTAAACAATACACCGATTTTGTGAAAGGAAAAAAAATAATCGGCAGAGCAGACGGTCAATTTGTAACGACAAAAGAAAAAATAGATGCTATATTGTATAAAGCTAATGGAGATATTGCAATAATTGAGAAAGAGCTTGGAATCCCAGACGGAGATTGGACGATGCAAGGAGGTGTTGTTCGTATTGATGTAAATAATATTGATGATTTAGACCCTCATATCCCATATGGAAATGAATCTGGAGCAAATGAATTTTGGCATCCTGGCGGGTACACATCTGGAGGAGCCAAAGAACTTGTTGTTAAGCAGTTCTCAGATGAATATTTTGAATTTAATCATGTTATTAAATAATGGAAAACAATAAAGAGCTAAAAGATATTTTGACATTATTGAGAGGAGAAGTTAATAATGGTTTTATATGTATTCACGCTGATTTACCTATTGATGCAGGAAAAGTAGTTAACTACTACAAGAAGGATATTGTAAATGATAATGATTTTAGAGAAAAGTTTTTATTGGCATTAAGGATGTTGGCTGATGATAAAGGTTTTTCATGGTTGGTGATGTATTATATCTCTTCTCTTTTGTGGCTTCATAGATATAGTGTATTTCCACTAGACTTTACAGAGTTTATTAGTTATTTTAACTTTTGTTTGAGAAAATATGAGAGTAGTTTAAAGCAAAATAACAGTTGGGTTGGAACAGATTATAAGAATGGATTATGGGGAGATGTTGAGCGTATGGCAACAAATATATACGAAGAATTTGAAGTTAAAATATACCCTTATAAAGACTAAAGAAATAATATAGATGAGAATTAATCCACTGTTATAGATTGGTAGTATGTTGAAAATTGACATATTGTATTAATCGTTTAGCCTTTGTTGGAGGTGCAGGTATTGCTTTTAATAGCTTAAAACTTTTGCAAAGAATAATCCCCCCGCTGCCGCACGTGTCCCCACGTGTGGTATCAAAGCTAAGTCTAAAATTTTATGAGTCGAAATAATAAATTTCATAATTCAGCAGGCGTCTATTTTGTGAGCTTTGCAGTAGTAGAGTGGCTAGATGTATTTACCAGAAACGAGTATAAAGATATTCTGCTTGAGAATTTGGTCTATTGCCAAAAACAAAAAGGCATGGAGATTT
>JAKSBD010000598.1 GCA_022361295.1 Bacteroidales bacterium | reverse complement strand
TTAACCCATACTTACTCAAGGAATACAATAATCGCTGGTTCCTGATAGGAAAGCAGAAAAAGGGCGATATGATTATGAACCTGGCGCTTGACCGAATCCATTCGTTTGAAGTGATGGAGCAAATGCCTTTTAAGGATGATCCGTCGTTTGACCCGCACTCGTACTATGAGGATGTCATTGGAGTAACCATTAATTCGGGACTGCTGCCACGCACCATAAAGCTGTTTGTCAACAATGATAACAAGCCTTATATACTGACAAAGCCGTTGCATTGGTCACAGCATATTGTTGAAGAGCGCTTGGATGGCATTGTAATCGCCATTAAAGTAGTACCTAATTTTGAATTGGAACGACTAATCCTTGGATATGGGGATAGTATAGAAGTGCTTAGTCCGCCATCTCTTCGAAGACAAATAAGCAAGGTTATTCAAAATGCATCTGAAAATTACGCAATCCCCAAGGAGTAAAATAGCTTCATTTTTTAAGCTTTTAATATGGTTATATTTAATTATTTATCATCATAATTTGGAATATTAAATAATTCTATTTTATATTTGCCCCGCATTTCACCCCATGTATAATTCTAAAAGAAGGGGAATTTGTTATGTTGGAACTTAGATCACATATCCGCAAATAGATCAGAATGGTTAGTTCAGAACTAATCACACTACTTATTTTCTGATCGCCCGAATAAGGCATTTGCCCTATTCACAAATCACATTTATTTATTTCACCTGACTGCTGAATGAGTATCAGATTGTCATGTCTTGCAGTACTGTTTACCCGCTTGGGTTAAGACGCGGACTAATTTATGACTATCTCATTATCAAAGTAGTTGGGAAATATTTCAACGGATGAGCAAGTCTAAGATTAAGGGTAAAGACCTTAAAAAGATAAACTATAAATCAGACAGGGCTAAAAGTTTGGCAATAAACATTATTAACAGCGACTTTAAGCACCTGTCAAAACAAAATAAGCTTGATTTACTTGAGGCTGTTCTGTTATATCCAAAGGATTATCTGGAACATACCTCGCTTTCAAAAATTGCTGAAGAGCTAATCGGCAGAATCAAAACCGATAAAGGAACCATTTATCATTTGGATTCTTTAGATAAACCGTTTGCCATCTATGGTAAAAAGCATATTACAACAGATACCATGAGGCAAATGAGTGTCGCGATGCAATTGCCGGTATCGGTGCATGGAGCCTTAATGCCCGACGCGCATGTTGGTTACGGACTGCCCATAGGTGGGGTTTTAGCAACTTATAAGGCAGTATTGCCATATGGTGTTGGACTGGATATTGGCTGCCGGATGTCATTAAGCATATATGATGTTCCGCCTGAGTTTATAAAGCGAAACAGTTACCAGATAAAAACAGCTTTAAAAGAGCATACGCATTTTGGTATTGGCAAGATTGAAAAGCACCATACTGATCATGAAGTGCTGGCCAGAAGTGAGTTCAATGAAATAGAAATCCTTAAGCAACTCAAGGGAAAGGCGCAAAACCAGTTAGGTAGTTCTGGCTCAGGTAATCATTTTGTTGAGTTCGGTATAGTTGAACTGCCTGCCGGTAATTCCTTTCAGCTGAAAGAGGGCAGCTATGCAGGCATACTGGCGCACTCCGGTTCAAGAGGCCTGGGGGCTGCTGTTGCCGCTCACTATACCAAACTGGCAAAAGAAATCTGCTTACTGCCCGCTGGTGCTCAGCACCTGGCCTGGCTGGATATGACTACAGAGGCAGGACAGGAATATTGGCTGGCCATGAATCTGGCAGGGGATTATGCCAAAGCGTGTCATGACCTTATCCATCATCGCCTGGGCAAGGCAATGGGTATCAAACTTGTAGCGCTGGTTGAGAACCATCACAATTTTGCATGGAAAGAGGTGGTGGGCGGACAGGAGCTGATAGTGCACCGGAAGGGAGCGACCCCGGCAGCTCAAGGGCAAACAGGGATTATACCGGCCAATATGATGGAACCCGGTTACATCGTATCAGGGAAAGGTAATGCGAATGCGCTTAATTCAGCCTCACACGGAGCAGGCAGACGCCTGAGCAGGAAAAGGGCAAAAGATAGTTTCACAGGCAGTGAACTTAAAAAGCTCTTAAAGCAGAATAAGATTACACTTATTGGTGGTGGCACAGAAGAGGCACCTATGGCTTATAAAAAGCTCGATGAGGTAATGGCATCACAAGAGGAGCTGGTAAGTATTGAGGGGAAGTTTTACCCTCAGATTGTAAGAATGGATAAACAATAGAATAATGGAAAAGATCATATTACAAATAACATCAGGGCGTGGCCCGGCAGAATGCTGCTGGGTAGTTGCGCGGGTACTGAAATACATGATTGATGAAGCCAAAAAGGCAAATATCAGATATAGCATCATGCACAGGGAACAGGGCATTGAGAACGGAACACTTTTCTCAGCCAGCATACAGTTGGAAGGTAAAGATATTGTCAGCTTCACGAAGCAATGGACAGGAACTGTGCAGTGGGTTGGTCAGAGTCAGTTCAGAAGGCACCATAAACGGAAAAACTGGTATGTGGCGGTTAATACCATTGAGCTTGGCAGTGACCGCGCTGTCATCAACGATAAAGACATCAGCTACCAGGCAATACGCTCCGGTGGTCCCGGCGGTCAGCATGTGAATAAGGTCAGCACGGCCATCAGGGCAAAACATCTTCCAAGCGGATTACAGGTGCTTGTGTCCGAAAGCCGCTCGCAACTTCAAAATAAGAAACTGGCAAAGAGCAGGCTTGTTGAGCTAATCAAACTTGAGCAGTTTAATCAACAGAAGAAGGACATGCAAGCCGAATGGAAAAGCCACTCTGAAATACAAAGGGGTAACCCGGTTAAGATCTTCTATGGCAGTGATTTCAAGGTCAGGAAGGAAGAAGCAAATTACAAACAAAAACGACGCTCCTTAAAGCATCATCTCAGAAAGGAGCTATTGGAATAAAGCTAAGAGTTATGAGTACATTAGCAGATCAATATTTTATTAAGGCTTTGGATCAATACCCGTATAGCCTTGAAGAAGCAATAGAAAACCTGGGCTATGCATTAAGCCAGGATGGTGAACATTCAGGCGCCAATTACCTGATGGGTTTCTAACCTCTACCTAAAAGGTAGAAAATGAAACAGTTAGAAGGGTGTTTTAATCATTTTAAATTCGAAAGTCCTCCACTAAGGAGCAATAATTTACCCAATTCCAACACTCAAAATACGGGTGTAAATACTACATC
>JAKSBD010000437.1 GCA_022361295.1 Bacteroidales bacterium | reverse complement strand
CTTTGCCCAGGAATTAATTAAGCACACCTACAGAGATGGATGGACCTTGCCGGAAATGCCTGTGTAATATGAATGCTGATATGAAGTGATGCAGATTTGAGTAATAAAATTCATCTCATTACTCATATCTGACAATCGAAAGCATTGAAATTAAAGAGTTAAATACCTTACAAAATTGAATATAAAATGAAATATCTGGTAATAATAGGATTAATGATAGCCATGTTTACATCATGCAGTGATCAACAACAGAAACACAATACACTAACCAAAGAAGAAAAGGCCGATGGTTGGCAATTGTTATTTGATGGAAAAACATCTGACGGCTGGCGTAATTATGGAAAAACAACTTTCCCTGATGGTTGGGAAATAACAGAAGATGGTACCATACACTGTCCTGGTTCTGGACGAGGTGAAGCGGGTGGTAAAGACCGTGGCGATATATTGTATGGCGATAAAATGTTTGGCAATTTCCACTTAAAGCTGGAATGGAAAATTTCAGAGGGAGGTAACTCAGGTATTTTCTACCTGGGACAGGAAAATGATTCGCTTGACTATATCTGGAAAACAGCGCCAGAGATGCAGATACTGGATAATGAAAAACATCCGGATGCCAAGGCAGGTATTGCAGGTAATCGTCAGGCCGGTTCATTGTATGATTTATATCCGGCCGTTCCGCAAAATGCTAAGCCGGCAGGTGAATGGAATTCTGTAGAGATTAAGGTATACAAAGGATCTGTTTGGCATGTTCAGAATGGTGAAACGGTTGTTGAATATCACCTTTGGACACCCGAGTGGAACAAGCTTGTAGCGGGTAGTAAGTTCCCTGCTTTAAACCCTAACTGGGCCGACGTGGCATCTGAAGGTTATATAGGACTACAGGATCACGGTGATGATGTTTGGTTTCGCAATATAAAAATCAAAGAATTATGATGCGTTTATCGCTTTTATTGGGCATCGCTTTTTATGTTGGTTCAATTTTAAATATAAACGCACAAAAAGTGGAAAAGAACATAGGCATACAATTGTGGTCGGTTCGCGATGATATGAAAAAAGATGCACCAGCCACCATCAAACGGCTTGGTGATATGGGCTATGCATTTGTTGAGGCAGCCGGCTACGACAATGGTAAATTCTATGATATGGAACCACTGGCGTTTAAAAAACTATTGAATGATAATGGATTGCAGTTTACGGCATCTCATTGCGGTAAAGCATTGCCCGATAAAGATAACAAGGACGAAATAATGCAGTGGTGGGACCAGTGTATAGATGCGCATGCAAAGGCCGGCGTTCAGTACATTGTTCAGCCTTTTATGGACGAAAAGGGCTATGGCTCACTGGATGACCTTAAACGTTATTGCGATTACTTTAATGCCATAGGTGAAAAGTGCAATGCTAAAGGCATTCGCTTTGGCTACCATAACCACGATAAGGAGTTTGAAGAGATCGATGGTATTGTTCGATACGACTATATGCTGCAAAATACCAAGCCTGAAAACGTTATGTTTCAACTGGATTTATACTGGATAATGGTTGGTGAAAAAGATGCATTGACCTATTTCAAAAACTATCCAAAGCGCTTTGAGTTGTGGCATGTTAAGGACGAAAAGGAATTGGGCGAGAGTGGTAAAATGGATTTTGAACCAATTTTTAAACAGGCCTCACAAGCTGGTATGAAGGAAATAGTTGTTGAGGTGGAGCGCTATAACTACACGCCCCTTGAAAGTGTTGAGAAAAGTCTGGAATTCTTATTAAAAGCACCTTACGTTAAATAGTTTGGTTATTAAGCTGAGCTCGACGTTTAAATCGATCTCAGGTTAATAATGAGTGAAGGGGTTGTTCGTTTGGGGCAGCCTCTTTTTTATTTCAGAATGTCAATACTGACAAAGCATATTTTCTGATGAGTAGACGTTTGCAATAACTTGCAAAGCATATGCTAAAATAGATTAGTATAAAGTCGTGCTGAAGGCACAACTCAATCAAACTCCAGATGCCTGAGGCCAGGTTAGCCTGCATTACTGAAAACAATTCAGTTCTTGACTAATCAATATCAAATCCTTATTTAAACAATTCAACTTTTAAAAACTATCTTTGCAAAAAAAAACAGCATATGACAACTCGTAAAGTACGTGTGCGCTTTGCGCCAAGTCCAACCGGACCATTACATATTGGTGGTGTTCGTACCGCTTTGTTTAACTACTTATTTGCCAAAAAGCATGGTGGTGATTTTATCCTTCGTATAGAAGATACAGATTCAACACGTTTTGTTGAAGGGGCAGAAGAGTACATCAATGAAAGCATGGAATGGTTAGGTATGACCATTGATGAAGGTGTGAAACAAGGTGGAGATTTTGGCCCGTACAAACAGAGCGAGCGTCGCGAGATTTATAAAAAATATGCCGATCAGCTGGTAGAAACTGGGTGGGCATATTATGCTTTTGATACTTCAGAAGAACTAGATGCCTTGCGTGCAGAAGCTGAAGCAGAAAAGAAGACCTTTGCCTACGACATGCATTCGCGTAATGGATTAAAAAACTCACTGACTTTAAGTAAAGATGAGGTGAAACAGCGAATGGAGGCAGGAGAGCCCTGGGTGATTCGTTTTAAGATGCCTGAAAATACAGAGGTACAGACCAATGATATGGTGCGTGGTTCTGTAACTTTCAATACCAATACCTTAGATGATAAGGTCTTGTACAAGAGTGCTGATAAACTACCTACTTATCACTTAGCCAATATTGTGGATGACCATTTAATGGAAATTTCGCACGTTATTCGTGGTGAGGAATGGTTGCCATCAGTACCATTGCACATTATGTTGTACCGTGCTTTAAACTGGGAAGAAACCATGCCACAGTTTGCTCACTTACCATTGATTTTAAAACCTACCGGTAAAGGTAAGTTATCAAAACGCGATGGTGATAAAGGAGGTTTCCCTGTATTTCCATTGAACTGGCAACTGGAAGATGGCAGTATTGCAGCCGGTTATCGTGAAAGCGGCTATTTCCCTGAAGCAGTTGTTAACCTGCTGGCCTTATTGGGCTGGAATCCGGGAACCGAGCAGGAGTTATTCTCAATGGATGAGCTGATAGAGTTATTCTCTATTGAACGAGTTAATAAATCAGGTGCCCGCTTTGACCCGGATAAAGCCAAGTGGTTTAACCAGCAACACCTGGTGCGTAAAGATAATGCTGAGCTGGCTGTCTTATTCCAGAAAGAGCTTAAAGAAAGAGGTCACGAAACAGGCAATGGTTTTGTGCAGGATGTTGTGGCAATGGTTAAAGAGCGTGTTAACTTTATTAGTGAGCTGTGGGAGCAAAGTGCCTTCTTTTTTGAAGCACCAACAGCGTATGATCCTAAAGTGGTTAAAAAGCGATGGAAAGGTGATGTACCCGCATTTATGGCTGAATTAACCACAGAACTTGATAAAGTAGAAAGCTGGAAAGCTGATGATATAAAAGCGGCTATCTCTGCTCAGATTGAAGCTAAAGAGTTAGGCTTTGGTTTGGTAATGAATGCTTTTCGCCTGGCACTTGTAGGCGGTGGTTTTGGTCCTGACCTGATGACGATTGCCCAAATGATTGGTAAAGAAGAAACCATTAAGCGTGTGAAAGCTGCTGTAGAAAATATTTGATGTCGAATTAATCGAATATAGAATAATCGCGAATTAAAAATCCCGCATCTCAACAGGTGCGGGATTTTACGTCTTGTGTCTGTAATCTTTTATCTTCTTTCTAAGATTATTTCTTCTTCTTGGCCCATGAATCTTTTAAAGTCACGGTACGATTGAAGATAACATTATTTTCGGTCGTATCTTTATCAACACAAAAGTAACCCAGGCGCTGGAACTGGTAGCGTTCCACACCATCATCAAAGTTAGCTCCGGCATCTTTGTAGTTTGGCTCAATATAACATGAGTTAATAACTGATAAAGAATCAGGGTTTAAGAACTCAAGGAATTCTTTATCCTTATGTCCGTCCGGTGCTTCATCCATAAACAGGCGGTCGTATTGTTTCACCTGAACAGTTTTAGCATGCTCAATGCTTACCCAATGAAGCGTACCCTTCACTTTTCTGTTACTTCCTTCCATTCCACTCTTTGTGTCAGGGTCGTAAGTACAGTATATTTCAGAAATCTCACCGTTCTCATCCTTTTTAATGCTTTCACACTTCACAATGTAAGCATTCTTTAGTCGTACCTCGCGGCCAACATCCATACGGAAGAACTTACGGGGAGCATTCTCCATAAAATCATCACGCTCAATATAAATCTCACGGCTAAACGGTAATTTACGCGAACCCATACTTTCGTCTTCAGGGTTGTTGATAGCTTCCATCCATTCCACCTGTCCTTCAGGATAGTTGGTGATAATTACTTTAACAGGATTTAAAACAGCATAAACGCGAGGTGCTTTTTTATTTAAATCTTCACGAATGCAGTGCTCCAACAGAGCTACATCAATTACATTTTCACGTTTGGCAACACCAATCTGGTCGGCAAATTTACGAATAGATTCAGGTGTATAACCTCTTCGGCGATAACCTGAGATAGTAGGCATTCGAGGATCATCCCAGCCGTCAACGTAATTTTCGTTAACCAATTGAAGTAACTTGCGCTTACTCATTACCGTGTAGTTGAGGTTTAAACGGGCAAACTCAATCTGACGTGGACGAGCATTTTCTTTTAACTCAGGCTGAAATTCCAGTATCTGTTCTAAAAACCAGTTGTAAAGAGGGCGGTGTACCTCAAACTCAAGAGTACAAACAGAGTGGGTAATACCTTCTACAAAATCGCCCTGACCATGTGCAAAATCATACATAGGATAGATGCACCACTTGTCCCCGGTGCGGTGGTGATGTGCGTGGATAATTCGATACATTAACGGATCGCGCATATGCATATTAGGCGATGCCATATCAATCTTGGCACGCAACACACGTTCTCCATTCTGGAATTCACCTTTGCGCATGCGCTCGAATAAATCCAGGTTTTCTTCCACACTTCTGTTACGGAAGGGGCTTTCCTTTCCAGGTGTTGTTGGTGTACCTTTTTGCGAAGCGATCTCTTCAGCACTTTGGTCATCAACATAAGCTTTCCCATTCTTGATAAAAAGGACAGCCCACTTGTATAATTGCTCAAAGTAGTCAGATGTAAACTTAGGTTCATCGTTCCATTGGAATCCTAACCAGTTAACATCTTCCTTGATTGACTCAACGTATTCGGTGTCTTCTTTGGTTGGGTTGGTATCATCAAAACGAAGGTTGGTTCCACCTTTGTAGTGCTTACCAAGTCCAAAATTCAAACAAATAGATTTAGCGTGACCAATGTGGAGGTATCCATTTGGCTCGGGTGGAAAACGTGTTAATACCGCTCCTCCATTTTTATTTTCACTTAAATCACTGTCAATTTCCTGATGAATGAAATTTGTCTTTGGCGCTTCGTTCAATTCCATCTGCTCTGTATTTTGTCTCTGTTATTATGTATTTGCTAATTGGATGTGTGAACATCAAGCACAAAAGTAAGTGTTTTTCGACTTAAAAATCTGATGATTCGGTGATAAAAGATTATTTTCGCCAAAAAAATAGCACAACAATGGAACAAGAGCAATTGACAGGCGTGATTGAGCTGGAAGAAATGGAGTTTTATGCTTACCACGGTTGTTTTAAAGAAGAGCAGGTTGTAGGGAATCGTTTTTTAGTAAAAGTTACCCTGGAAACGGATTGCACAGTGCCGGCCGAAACAGATAATATCAATGATGCATTGAATTATGTATCGGTGTACGAGATTGTGAGAGAGCAGATCATGCAGAACTCGCATTTACTTGAGCATTTAAACAAACGTATTATAGATGGCATTTATGAACGTTTTCCACAGCTTTTAAAGGCAACAGTTAAAGTGTCGAAGATGAATCCGCCTATGGGGGGCCAGATGAAATGTGTTAGTGTCACTTTTTCACGTTAATTATGAGTCAGACTGAAGGTACACCAAAAACATGTCCGAAGTGCGGAGCAAGCTATACCTGCTATAGTAATACAAACAAAACGTGCTGGTGCAATAATTTTCTAATAAAAACTGAAAATCTTAAAGTGTTGGCTGATAAATACAACGGCTGCCTTTGTCCCGATTGCCTCAGTTTTTATGCAGAAAAGAAGAAGTAAAAATTTGCTCAGAAGATAATTTATTACTTATTTTGCAACCCGAAACACAACGGTTCCTTGGCCGAGTGGCTAGGCACTGGTCTGCAAAACCAGCTACGGCGGTTCGAGTCCGCCAGGAACCTCTACTAGTGATTCAAAGGTGATTTTCATAGATATGGAAATCACCTTTTTATTTGGGAAAACAAATTGTACTGTTTATAAACTTTTGAGTGGATACTATTAGGCCATGAGCTTAATTGATGTGTTGTAACAGATGTTTATGTCTGAATAGACTCAGATGTTTTGTATTTGTAAGGATATTTTGAAGTCAGTTATTATAAAGAGTAAAAATGGACGGAAGGGAAAGAAAAAATCTTAAGAAGGGAACTAAAGTAGCAATTTTACAAAAGCAGGATGAGCGAAGTGGGCATTTAACTCATGGGGTAGTGCAGGATATACTTGATGAAGTTACTTTTCATCTGAAAGGCATTGAATGTCGCCTTAAAACCGGACAGGTTGGAAGAGTGAAAATGATAAAATTGTAATTCTTAAGGAAGAAATTGAAAGGTGCCAACGGCACCTTTTTTTATGTCTGAATAAATATAAAGAACCCGCTAAGCTCATTAATGAACATAGCGGGTTCATATTTTATACTTCCTGTTTTTGAATATAGAGGCGCTAAAAAAATAACAGATTTTCCTGCCTCAGTTGATTGTTAATTCCTTCAATTTCCTCCTGTGTTAGTCCAATGTATGGGTTTGTGTCAATTTCCTGTGGGATTTCAATGCCATGTGCCATGGCAAAATGCTTCATTTTTTCGCTCATATCGATAAATTTTTAAAGTGTCAATCACTTAAATCAATAACAATGCCAGCCATTGATAACTAACTGTTATTAACATTTGAGCCGCGATGCTAACGGATTTTAACAAGCCATTTGTTAAATTTGGTAGTTAACCAGGTTGAGCAAGCGGGACTAAAACGGGGGTGGACAAATAAATGATACCACTTTGTTTGTGTTGGGGCGAATAAACTCAATGGTTTCAGCATGAAGTAATAAGCGATTTGCTTTTTGCCCATATAAAGGGTCGCCAATAATTGGTGCGTTAAGGCCTTTATTATGAGCTGCGTGTACGCGCAGTTGGTGAGTACGTCCTGTTAACGGATAGAAGTGGATGCGGGTTTGGTTATTAAGCCGTTTTACTACCTCCCATTTAGTACTTGCCGCTTTGCCGTACTGATAACAGACTAACTGCCTGGGTCGGTCTTCAAGGTCAACCCGCAAAGGCAAGTCAATAATGCCGGTATCCTCATTAACGCTTCCGTCCAGAATAGCCACATACCGTTTTTTGACATCATGATTCAGAAACTGTTTCTGGATATTGACATAGGCTCTTTTCGTTTTGGTAATAATCATTAAGCCCGATGTATCTCTGTCGAGGCGATGCACAATGAAAGGTTCTTCAGCATCTGGGAATAATAGCTTTACCTGCAAATAGACAGAATCTCGATCTGCTTTTCCTGGCACAGACAATAAACCGGATGGTTTGTTGATAATGATCAAAGAAGGATCTTCGAATAATACTTCTATTTGGCGCAATGGTTTTGTTTGAGCCTGTTCAATACGAAGACCTTGCAGCATAAATCCTAAGACCGGTTCGCATTTGCTTTTACAGGCTGGGTAGAAATAGCCGTGTTGGCGAACCTCCTTTTGTGGCGACGGACCCCACCAAAATTCAGCCATTACTATTGGTTGATATTTATGTAAAAAAGCATATTGCAACAGCTTGGGTGCAGCACAATCGCCTGTACCGGCTGGTGGCAGGGTATTTAATTTCTGTTTAAATATATCGGTTGCATTGGCTTTCTCACCACTGGCATTAATAAAGATGTAATTATTGAACAACTGCTGTTGTATCTCGGCTGATTTAGCTTTTCGAAGCTTTTTTAGAGCGCTTACCTGTTCGTTGTATGTTTCTATTTCAGCCTTGAGTATGTCCAGCTCCTTTTTAAGTTCCTTTTTTAGTTTATTAAAATTGCTTTTTTCAGTCTGACTTTCCTTAATCAGTTGCTGGAGAATAGCTTCATCAGTCGTGCTGTTGCGCGTCTTTTCGCGTCTCGCTTTATTCTTTTTAATCTGCTCTTTGTTTTGGGTCAGCGTTAATTTTACTGTCTTTTCTTTTGCTGATAATTGCTGTTTCAACAGTTCTGCTTTGGTTGAGTTTTTCAGTTGTTTTATATCAGCATTGATTTTGTTTAGTTTTTGCTCTTCAGTTCTGAAGTAACCCGATGGATTAGTTATATCGTATACCTGCGGTACAAAATGTATAGCAGTGCTTAATTCTTTGTCATTGCCTGAGTAGGCAGCCAGATAACCAATTTGACCCGCATGATTTTTTACAATTAATACACCGTACATTTTGCCCTTGCCCATTTTAGAAGCGTGGGGTAATGTATTTTCTAATTGTTCTTTTGCGTATATACAAAGCCGATGTGGTGAATAATCAAATGGATTATTAAAGACGTTTGGTATCTCACCAATAAATTGCTCCGGAATTGGATAAAAACACTGCATTTACAACTAAGCAAGTTGGTTGATAAATAATTGAAATCGGGCCAAAATTACAAAAATACAGCATGTGAAACAAAAAAAAAAAAAAAAGATGTTATTTTTGGTTATTGTT
>JAKSBD010000143.1 GCA_022361295.1 Bacteroidales bacterium | reverse complement strand
TCCCTTCCCGGGGTCTTCTTCAAATCGGTAATTAACTCAACCGATTTCACAAATTGAGGATCGAAAGTGATGATATCATCAACATGGTATGGATGAGTTACCCGATTAATAAAACCCTCATGGTTGGATGTGGCCACAGCTTTACCATCAAAGCAAACAATAAACCGCCGTTCGCCTCCTCTTGTTAATTGAAAGCGAATCGTCTCACCTGCAATATCAAACTCCTCAAAATCTGGTTGGTCGATGGAATCACCGCCTACTTCGGATTGACGCATGCCCAACAGTGCATTGATCGATGTATTTTGCTCTTGCTCGCGACCATATAATTGCTGCTGACTTGCTCGTTCAATGGATATATTTAGCTCTGGGAACTGGTCAAATAGTAATTCAATCAACCCTGAGGCCCATGATGTTTGCTCGTGTATGGCTTCAATTTGTCGTTCGTTAATAACCACCGAAGGCGAACCATACTGCCGGGTCATTTCTTCACGCTTTGTTTTCTTCTTATTGGCAACAATGTCCACCTCTTTAATGAGAATATTTAGCGAATCGGTCGGTAATCCTAAATCCAATTGCCGGGTTTCTTTTGGTGGTTTCACATATGAATTTAACACATTTGGTACTGCTTCTAATTCACCTGCTGCAATAGGGCTAAAAAAATTATAGCCTACTTTATTCGTCCGACTTATGGTCATCCGGTTCTTCTTGGGCGTATACAACTCATTTATAAATGGTAAATTTGACTCCAGATTAATAAAAACATCCTTTTTTACATCCATCCCATTGGCTGTTTGAACAATTAGCTTAACCGTATCGGTAAAAGACAATAATTCAAACTTAAACTGCCCATTTTTATCCGTTTTTCCCTGGTAAGTATCCGGCATGGCATTTTGAAAAGTAAGGACTTTAACATCCATATTACGAACGCTTTTTCCACTTCGTCGCTTTTGAAGACTTGTTGTTAAATAATTATACTGCTCTAGCTGGTAATCCAGTTTATCATTAAGTTCTTCGTTCTTAGGATACCAACTAAACCGCCTCCATCCTTTAGTCAGCATAACTAAATCGAGTTGTACATGGGCTCTTCGTGAATCACCCAGCATATTCGTTAGCGAATTTTTTGCTTCTGGAAAATCGCATGCCAGCTTCATGTAGTCATACATATCTTCTTTATAAAACGACGGATTAATTTGACCTAAATCAGTTACCGCGATTGAGAAATCACCTTGTACAGGCTTATTATTGGCATCCTTCACGATAATGTCTGCTAAAATCTCCTGTCGTTTAGAATACTCTGTTTTTGAAGGCTGAATTTCTATTGACAAATTATCATGATGATTGACATATACCAGTCTTTCTGCCTGAGGGTTTAGAAACTGATCCACTACAATCAACTGAACAATACCCGTTTTGAATTTATCCTTATCCAGCTTGAGTATCCGACCTTTTGAGCTCGTTTCACTTTCAATACACGACCTGATAATACCTCGCTGACTGGCTACCAGAAAAAATTTACCTATTGCTGAAGTATCATTTGTTGACACTTGCACAATTAAACGATCACTGCGATACCTGTTGAGTACATTGAGAACGAAACCTTTGGTTTTGACCTCGGGCAAATCAAATCTAATTGTTTTGTTGTTTATCTCAACAAGTGCATGAAAACGTTGGCCATCACCAGGCTTTATACTAAAACAACCACGTCCCTGATCAATGGAGTTGAAAGTGCTTATTTTCTTTTTATTTTCATCATAAATAGTTCCTACAACCGGGATGCCCTTACCTAAAGTATCCATGGCCTCAAAGGCCACCACGGATGGTATCCCGGCAATTAAATCACCTCCTTCGGGATAAAATGACACCTGATATGCCTTTTTTTTCTTTTCGCATGTCTCCGCAGCTAAGGAATCCTTCAATTCTGGTGTTTGTATATTACTATCAGCCATCTCTGAAACCAATTTTAAGTCAGTCGGCTCGTTATTCACCACATATAAATTCTTTTCAAATACGTTCCCTGAACGTTTGTTTTTCATCCAATTTGTATAGGCCACTAACAAGTATTGTCCTTGTGGTACTTCCATGGGAACCGGGAAGGCACTGCTAACTGTTCCATGATCTAACTCAAATACGCGCTTTAACACCAATTCTCCCTTCGAATCAATCAATTCCAGATATAAAATTTTCTCCAACAACTCCGGCTTATCGTTGGCTGCTGTTAATAAGTAGGCTTTAAACCAAATATCCTCACCCGTTTGATAAACAGGCCGATCGGTGTGGATAAATAGCTTTTCTTCATGCTGATTGAGCATAAAATCCTGAACGCGCTCTATCTGGTAACGCATGTTAAGTGTGTCAGTTACCTGACTATGAATGAGAGTCAGCGAATTAAACAGTATGAATAGAAATACAAGAACAATTGTTTTTATCTTATAATTAAGTGATAGATTAAATATCTTGAGTAAAAATAACCTTTGTTTCATAAATTTTAGGGATTAAAAGGTATTCATAGAAGGCTTGATTAATTTCATTGTATTGCAGTAGATTCTATATTAGAATGAACTAAACACTTACCTGAAAGCAATGTGTATTTAAAGGTATTTTACCACACTTGTGTAGAATTTTCAACACTCAACCTTATGGTAAATACAAACTATATCAGATAAAAAACACCGGAGGCAACGTTTTGTCTCCGGCATGCTAACAAACAAAAATCTATCTACGTTATATTAAACGCATCATTTATATTACTATTAGGCGTGATAAAACAATTGAACGGAAAAGCACATCGGAATTTGCACTAAATACAAAAAACCTAATAGTT
>JAKSBD010000345.1 GCA_022361295.1 Bacteroidales bacterium | reverse complement strand
TAATAAATCTTAATTATTTATTACTGCGTAACAATTTAAGTCTGACCTCAAAAGCATTTACTACAATAAACACCACCACATCACATCCAAATATGGATATTATCAGATCCTAAATTACTAACATGAAACGCAAAATCGCATAGAGTTACATTACCGAATGTAACACCTTGTTACTTCTATAGATAACGTCAAAACATCAAATTTGTGGTGTATCATTCAATTACTACTTAATAAAAATTTTAACAATGAGGCATTTATCAAATATCACAATCTTTTTGCTAGTCCTTTTTATTCAAACATCAAGTGCACAAACAAATGCATTATTGACTGGCATTCCACCAATCAAACATCAAGTTGAGTTAAACAATGAGCAATCAGAGTTCTTTACTGTAGAAGTAAGTGGTTCATCATTTGAAAGGGGCTATCAACATGGAAAAGCATTACGAAAGATTATCCGTCCTGCTGTTAACCGATTTAAGTACGACCTTATTACGCCCCTATTGGAAGTGCTTGGACAAAATCTACAATACGATGATTACCATACATTCTTCATAAAAAATACAGGTTTGCTGAAATCGGCGCAAGTTCACGCTCCCGATTTAGTAGAAGAAATAAGAGGTATTGCAGAGGGAGCGAACTTACCATTCGAAGATGTTTTCATTTACAACCTTAATTTTGATGAAACATTTTGGGTTATAGAGAAAATGACCCAGGTTGATCCAATTCTAATTATGGAAAAAGCTAACATGAAGGTAGATGGTCACTGCTCGCATGGATCTGTTTGGGGCAATGGTAAAGCAAGTGTAGGATATACTTTAGATTGGGTACGTACATTTGAAGGAACACAGGCTCTAATTAAACATGAATTACCTAATGGTGATATATTGATGACAACCACATATGCAGGTACCCTTATCGGTCATGGAATTAACGCTACACATGGTTACACATTTACACCCCATTCAAAATTTCAACTTGAACACGATGTCGATAATGGCCTTGCGCAAATTTTTATCTATCGCAAGCTAATTGAGGCAGGCTCTGTCGAAAAAGCAATAAGCTTTTTACATAAAGTTCATCCGGCGGCTGGCTTAGGTTATACGTTAACTGATAAGAATGGGACGCGAGCTTTTGAAATTTCATCGTCAAAAATTACAGAATACAAAACTGACGGCAACTGGATGGCCATGTGTAATGTTGCTCGTGTCAATGATGATTTGTCTGAATCGAATATACGTGAATATAATCTAACGAAGTGCAGTATTGATATGAACAATATGCCAGCTAAATATTGGCAATATAACAAAGATAGTGAGTTGCGATATAGAATAATTAAAAAAGAACTTAGAGGTAAATATCCTGTTGATCTATGTCCTGATAAATGGGAAACTATTTTTAAACGATACCCTATCAATAAGCCAGTCAATGATGACATAGCTACTTCCAACCTTTGGCAGGTTGTTGAAATTGATGAAGAATTCATCACCTACTATGTATCGCCTGGAAACCCTGGTAATATTCCATTAGAATGTTATCGCTTTAAATACAGGTAATAACTACTCTCACATGTGATTAGGTTTTTAACGCTTAAAATTCTTTCAATGAATACACAATATAAACTTGAGCGAAAAGCACTGAAATTTTCTTTATTAGGTACTGTTTTCATGGCTATACTAGGCTTTGTTTTTGCATGGATTACGGATTCTACGGCAATTTTATTGGACGGTACTTTTTCCTCTGTAAATATTTTATTAGCCTTTACAACAATTATTGTATCTCGAAAAGTAACACAAAAAGAAAGTAACAGGTTTCAATTTCGACTCTATCAATTGGAACCGTTACTTAATGTTTTTAAATCATTATTCTATCTAGTCGTAATAATTTTAGCTATATCAACTGCTGCCATAGTAATATATAATGGGGGAAGACCAATAAGATATAATCTTGGTGTTTTTTATGCTTTGATTGCCATGTCTGGATGTTTTGCCATGTCGTATTTAGTAAAGTGGTATGATCAAAAAGAATCAACACCTCTATTGGCAATAGAATATAAAGGTTGGTTTATTGATGCATTACTCAGTGGAGCTGTCTTGATAACTTTTCTGATTGGATATCTATTCCGTGACGTAGTTGCAAGCAAATATCTAAATTATATAGATCCTATTGTTTCAATATCAATTGGCCTAAGTATGATACCATTGAATATAAAGATGTTGAAAAACAATGCACTTGACTTATTATATGCGGCTCCAGACCAAACACTGCAGAATCAAATATCAAGTATAATAAGGAGAGTTACAACTAAGTACAATTGCTTAAATTATCATATTCGTTTAGCTAAAACAGGTAGAATAACTCTTCTTTATATAGGTGTCCTTCAAGAGCATGATTTGGATATCCATCGAGAATCAATAAGAAATGAGTTAATAACGGCTTTTAACGAAAAGAACCTGTCAATTAACCTAGTAATGGAATCTTTTAGTTGCCTCTCTTATCCGATTGATCGTTTAAACTCAACAAGAAAACTGATATTAAAACCATAGTTTATAACATCATCTTGCCGAAAACTATTTTTAAGGAACAAAAAAAGGAAATATAGAATCTGATTACCCTCAACTAAAAGGAGAGAAAGCAATACCAGGGTACTTTTTCGTTTCCTTTTAAT
>JAKSBD010000144.1 GCA_022361295.1 Bacteroidales bacterium | reverse complement strand
CATTTACAACGAAAAATGTTTTTCATCTGTTAAAGTTTATTTTTCTATGATCAGTTGAAACTCTCAAATAAATTTGATCCCCCGATAGCTATCGGGGCTTCTGTGTGTCAATGTGAATAATCCAATTTGCATGTTCGTTTCATGTGTCTATAGTTTGATTGTTATTTACTATCCTAATCTCTTCAATTAATTAACACCTGTCTGACAATAATTTAGATCAGTTTATTTATACTTACCATGCTTCGTTTTTAATTTTTTACAATTATTACTTGCAAAACAAAAGTAATGCATTTATTTTTGCTTGCAAAATAAAAGTAATAATTAAACACATAAATCTTTGCTGAAATGAAAAAAGTATTGTTAACAGGCGTATCAGGGTATATTGGTTTACATTGTGCAGTCGAATTGCTAAAACAAGGCTATGCTGTAAAAGGCTCTATAAGAAGTATGGCTAAGGCTGATAAAATTGCCGATACTATTAAAAAATACATTGATCCGAAAGGTCTCCTTGAATTTTGTGAACTGGATTTATTAAAAGACACTGGCTGGGATGAAGCTGTAAAGGACTGTGATTTTGTTATGCACACTGCTTCCCCATTCTTTTCCAAAATACCAAAAGATGAAAATGAATTAATTAAACCGGCAGTAGAGGGAACTCTAAGAGCTTTAAGAGCAGCTTATAATGCAGGAATACAACGCGTGGTTCTGACTTCATCAATGGTTGCCATGTTAGGCGATATTAAGGGAGATGATAACATAGGCCAATATAGCTGGACAAATGTAAATGCAAAAAATGCAACGGCCTACCTGAAAAGTAAAACACTTGCCGAAAAAGCTGCCTGGGAGTTTACGAAAGAAAAAGGAATGGAATTGGTAACCATCCATCCGGGACCGGTTTACGGTCCATCGTTATCCAATGATTTGTCAGGCGAATCGATGACTCTGTTTAAAAGGGTAATTACCGGTGACCTGAAGCAAATGATACATGCCAGTATCAATATGTCCGATGTCAGAGATGTAGCTGAAATACATGCACTCGCCTTAGAGAACGAACATGCAAATGGTCAGCGCATTATCGTTTCAACAGAAAAAGCCCATTCTTATCAGGAATTAACAGAAATTTTAAAAAGCAATGGGTATGAAAGTGTAAGTACAAAAGTAGCACCCAATTTTATGGTCAGGCTTTTAGCCGTTTTCAATAGTGAGATGAAAGGGATGTTACCTTATACTGGTAAAAAGTATGAAGCTAATGTAGATACAACTAAACAGATCTTCAACTGGGAGCCTGTCCCCTTCTCAAAAATGGTATTGGACACAGCTGAATCTGTAAGCACCATTCTAAAAGGATAGGGCACAATAAATATGTTGTGCTGATAAGTACTATCAATAAAACAGATTGGCTTATGCTATACTCAGCGGATGGCTAACTGATGGTTCATCAGGCCATCCGGTGAGTGTAATCCATTTCCTCAGGATAATGCCAGGGCGATGCTAACCCCAATAAATGTTCCGATAACATACCCAAGAATACCGACTAAAATAGCCGGTGTAACCATGCGTTTTTGCCCCAATGAAGCTGCCATAGGCGCGGCAACCGATGGGCCCATTATATTTGCTGCCGACGACACGATCACTTCATGCACATTTAGTTTGAACAAACGCGCCAGGATCATTAAAAATACAAAGTGGAAGAACATGATGACCAGGTAGAACAGCAATAATGACGGACCGACCTTTAGTACTTCGTATATGTTTGTAGAAGCTCCAATGACTGCCAGGAAAGCATACATCATCCACAAGCCGATGGTAAAAGCGGTACTTTCCAATGGTTTCAAACGTGACGGAATAACATTTGCCACAACCAATGAAATAACCGTGATAAGCAGTATGCTTAAATTCAGGTCTGTATTCATTAAGTTCTGTAAGTAAGGTGATAACCACTGTCCCGCAGCGGCGATGGCAACAGCTAAGAAGAGAGATATAGCGATGCGCTCCATAGTAACCGGACTGCCTTGTTCTTCATCCTGCTCAACCGTTTCAACATCTTTTCCCTTTTTATACCAAAAGCGATTTAAAAAAGCCAAAGCTGGGACTAAAAACAAAAACAGTACATATAAATTAGCAACAAAATTATCGACTGCAATAGTTGCTGAAAAGTAGGGATTTGTGCTGAAGTTAAGGGTCTCGCCCGTTGCAACAAAATTGATACTTCCCCCCACAAGTGTAGCTGCTATAACACCGGCTGTATTACCTGCATCTTCACCTAAATCAATAAAACTAAACGCTATAAAACAACCTAAAACCACACCTATGGCACCAATAATAAAAGCCAGTAACAACTTGCCACTCTCCTTAATAATCTTAACAATGTTAGAGCTGAAGAGCAATAGCGGAATAGATATAGGTATAAAATAATCAAATACCATATCATAGACCGGTACAGAAACCCCGGTACCGGAGCCAACGGGTACAAAGCCTGCCATGGCCAATAGCGACATGGATATCATAGTAACAAGGATGCCGGATACTTTCCCAAACCATTTCTTATGCTCCGACCAGATACCAAAAGCGGCAGCTGCCACTACCATAGTAAGAACTAAAAAGTGTTGATCGGCTTGTATTATTGAGTTCATATTATTTACATTTTATATTATTACGACTGTCCATTTGCTGATGCCCCTGGACAGCCTGATATTTTTTTAGTGCTTAGTGCAAAGTGCACTGTGCATTTTAACATATGGTCTATTCTCACTTCTCACTTCTCACCTCTCACCTCTCACTCCCAAACAATGCCAACTGCTCTTCTCCTACAGTTACAATCTCAGAAGGTGCATAACGATTGGTTGGCAGTATATTGTATCGATCTGACAGATGCTTAAATGCATTCATGGCAATCTCCACACGGTTATT
>JAKSBD010000374.1 GCA_022361295.1 Bacteroidales bacterium | reverse complement strand
TGGGACAACTTCAATTTGTGGAATTTGAAAATGAAGAACGATGAACCGATCTTCAGAGCCTATTCCATGGCAAACCACCCCGCGGAAGGAAACATTGTGATGTTGAACATCAGGATCGCAACCCCACCATGGGACAGGGCAAAAAATTCCTTTATGGATGTAAACCCTGGAATTTGCTCTTCATATGTATTCAGCAGAAAGCCCGGAGATAAGGTGACCATTTCGGGACCCTATGGAGAATTCTTTATCAAGAATACCGATAAGGAAATGATCTACGTTGGAGGTGGAGCCGGTATGGCACCATCACGTTCTCACATCTTCCACCTGTTCCATACATTGAAAACTGGTCGTAAGGCTACTTTCTGGTACGGAGCACGCTCGCGTAAAGAGATTTTCTATGAAGATCACTTCCGTGCAATTGAGAAAGAGTTCCCGAACTTTAAGTTTACAATTGCCTTGTCTGAGCCATTACCTGAAGATAACTGGGATGGTGCAACAGGCTTTATCCACCAGGTTATTCATGACGAGTACTTAAGCAAGCATGAGGAGCCGGAAGATGTGGAATACTACTTATGTGGACCTCCAATGATGAACGATGCAGTAACCAAAATGCTGTACGATTTAGGAGTACCGGATGAGATGGTTGATTTCGATGATTTCGGATCGTAGATATAATAAATGGCGTGGTTATTCCACGCCATTTTTTTATCCCTTCATTTCCTGTTTTGAGGTATTAATTGATTAAATTGCCAATCTTAATCTTACTACATATGAAGTTTCTGATATCCTTTATATACCTCATATTTTTCATTCAATTAGTAAATGGACAGTCTGTGTTGGATGAGTTAAAACGAGCTGAAAATATGCAGGAAAATAAGCCTGATAGCTGCATCTTTATTTCCCAAAAGATATTAACGCAATTAAAGGACGACCAAAAGGAAGAAAGGGCTTATGTATTCTGGAATCTTGCCCAGGCTTATCTGTACAAACATAAATACCACACGGCTTTGCTGTATGCCCATAAGGCCAAGGAACAGTACAGCATTGAAGATACAAGCATTCTCTATCAAAATATACTGGCTACCACGGGCTGGATCTTTTATGATATAGGTAACTATAAACATGCTGAACCCTTTCATCTGAAGGCTTTGGAAGTGGCTCAAAAACGCAATGACCTGCCCAGTGAGGTAATTTATACCAATGCACTCGGATTAAATGCCCTAAGTGTTAAGCAGTTTCAAAAGGCATTGGGGCAATTCCAAAAGGCGTTGTTTCTGTTAAGCAGACCGGGTTCTGATTACCCATACCTGTTGTCGACCATTCAAAACAATATGGGTATCATCTACATTGAGTATGAAGACTGGAATAAGGCCGAGTCCTTCTTGCTTGATGCAGTGATGAACAGTTCGGGCGATCCGTCTAGTATGCTTGAAACCTATTCATTACTGGCAAGGGTGTATCTCAATACACAGCAGTTTCAGAAATGTAAGCAATACTTAGATGATGCTGAAGAGCTGAGTTACCTGACAACCTATAGCTTTAGCCTCTCGGAATATTATAAAATCCGCTATGAATATGAATACCTGGCAGGGAATGTTAATGCTGCTTACCGATACCAAAATAAATACGTTCAGCTTTTCCAAAAAATCAATAACGATGATATTCAAGAAGTAATGAACTATATGATGAATATGCAGGAGGAGAAGATTAAGCAGGATGAACAATTGATTGAGCAGGCGCGTCAGTTGGCTTTTAACCGGCAAATACTAATATATATTGGAATTGTTTTAACGCTTATCATCAGTGGTGTATTCTTCTATGTTTTAAAGTCGAGGGCAGAACGTTCGCGACTCAGACAGCGACTCTTAAGCCAGGAATTAGAGAAAAATGAAGAAGAGAAAGCTGAGTTAAGCAGTGAGCTGGCACATAAAAAAGAAGCCATTGAAACGCTGGCATTAACCATGAGTAAGCGGAATGAACTGGTTCAGCAACTGGCAGACAGCATTGGTAAAGCTACGTCCAAAGAGGTAAAAGATTCGTGGCGTAAGTTTGAATCTGCTTTTAATGAATATTCCTTCTCCAATATACTATCGGACGAGTATATTTCAGATCTGAAGCATCGTCTTCAAAAGAAATATCCGTCATTGACTCAAAAAGAGATTCTGCTGATCATTGATATCAGAAATAACTTAACATCAAAAGAGCTGGCCGATAAATACCATGTCGAGGTAAAGTCCATTGAGATGAGTCGCTATCGTTTGCGTAAAAAACTTGATGTTGAAAAAGGAGTACAGCTGAGGGATTTTATTATGAAATTGTAAGGTATTGGTAGATGATCGAAGACCGGTGACGGAAGAGGCAGAAAAGAGGTGAGCGATGAGAGGAGAGTGATGAATTATTAAGAATTGAGTATTCGCAATACTTTAAGCAAAACCAGAAACAATAAAAGACTCTACTTCATTTAAATTATCGAATATCTTCCTACATATGTCTTCCGTCTTGTATCTTTAATCTTGCTTCCTTCTTAAATCATGTAAATTTTCATAAATAAGTGTAGAGTTTTGCCTCTACATCACCTCTGCATTATTGCCTTTTGTGAAAGAGTGTTGTGTTTGTAAAGAGTTGTTACATAGTTGTTAAAAGTGTTTATTGAATTTGTATAGATAGCATATAGGTAGGTTTCTTTATTTTTTCACAATTCCTCCGCTATTTAGCAGTGTGAAAAATCTATCAACGTCAATACTGTCTATAATGAAAAAGTTAATCACTGGCCTGGTGATAGCACTTGTTTTGCTGTCGTGCCAAAATGAGCCTAAAACAGCAACAGCAACAAATCGCTACTCTTATCCTGATGTATTAGATGTAAAGGGAACGGTTACGGTTCCTCAACAATATGGGGTGTCTTCATTCTCAGATCTGGGAACCTGGCATTCATTTAGTCTGATAAAAGATGATAATAAAGAACAAACAGGATGCTTTGTAGGACCATACCTGATGAGGCAGCAGCAAAGTTTATGGCTTAGTTCATCTTTCATCGGCTTACAAATTAAGGATGTAAAAGATGAAAGCATATGGGATTTATCAAAGGCTAAAAATGTTACCAATACATTTTACCCGGGTCTGCTTAAACAATCTTTTGAATTAAATGAAGTTGAGGTTAATCTTTACCTGTTCAGCATAAACGAAAGAAGTACTATAATTACTGCCGATGTTACCAACAAGGGTTCTGAAAGGGAATTGCAATTAGGCTGGAAAGGAAGCGTATTTGCAGAAGCTTTTCAGTCTTTCGAAGCAGATAAACAGTCCATACAAGTTGTTATCAATGAGACCGAAACTGCCAGCCTGTTATTTACATCCGATGCCATAAGTGTTAATGACAGTACATATAGTGTACGCGAGACACCTGTTAAAATGGGAAAGGATAAGAAGCATACGATCTCAGCCGTATTCTCTTATACCTTCAATAATGAGGAGTTGGAAAAGTATACAGCGCTTAATAAGTCAGCTATTACGAATGCTGATGCATTACTTGCTAAAAACGAAGACCGTTGGAACGCTTATATTACAACCTTAATGGCTGGTTCTGATAATGCATTGTTAGATATTAATACCTATGACAAGCTGGGAGTAAAAGCTTTACTAACATTAATGCATAACTGGCGCAGTGCTGCGGGAGATATCTTTCATCAGGGCATTGTACCGTCCTACTCGGCAACCTATTTTCAAGGCCTGTGGGCATGGGACTCTTGGAAGCATGCGGTAGCTATTGCGCCATTCGAGGGAGAGCTGGCCAAAGACCAGATACGTGCTATGTACGATTATCAGAATGAAGAGGGCATGATTGCCGATTGTTTCTTCAGAGACTTAAGCATAGAAGGTGTGAACTGGAGAAATACCAAAGCACCATTATCGGGATGGTGTATCTACGAAGTGTATGAGCAAACACAGGATATAGAGTTTTTAAAGGAGTTATACCCTAAGTTATTGAAGTATCATGAGTGGTGGTACATGAATCGCGATCATGATAAAAACGGATTGTGCGAATATGGTTCAACCGACGGTACACGCATTGCTGCCGCATGGGAGAGTGGAATGGATAATGCTGTTCGTTTTGATGATGCTGTTATTATTGAAAATGGAGAAGGTGCTTATTCTATTAATCAGGAGTCGGTTGATTTAAATGCTTACCTGGCTCAGGAAAAAAGATTCATACAGAAAATAGCACGTGCACTGGGTGATGTTGAAAACGAAGAGAAATACGGAAAGGAAGCAGTAAAGCTGACTAAAATGATACAGGAAGTGATGTACTGCCCTGAAGACGGATATTACTACGATGTGGAGCTGAAGAGCCAGAAGAAAATACAGATTCAGGGACCTGAAGGATGGGCTCCTTTATATAACCAGGTTGCAACAGCCGAACAGGCCGGTGAAGTAGTAAAGGTAATGATGGACAGCAAACGTTTTAATACGCCTATGCCATTTCCAACCTTAAGTGCTGCTCACAATAAGTTTAATCCTGAGAAAGGGTACTGGCGAGGACCTGTATGGCTTGATCAGGCTTACTTTGGCATTGTTGGCTTGAACAACTATGGTTTTGAAACTGAAGCACGACAAATGGCTATAAAGATGGTGGAGAGTGCAAAAGGAATGGCACATACCCGGGAGCCAATACGCGAAAATTATCATCCTTTGACTAAAGAAGGGCTTAACGCGAAACACTTTAGCTGGAGTGCAGCTCACATTTTAATGCTGTTTTAATATTAACGATCACAATTCTTAAACCGATGATTCGATATTTATCACTTATATTTTTAATTGTATTGGCTCAGTTGAGTGGAGCACAAAAGATGGAAGACTGGGAAGATCCGAATGTCTTTGCCATTAATATGCTTGAGCCGCATGCCATATTTTATGTATATGATAATCCGGACGAAGCACAGGCACATACCTGGGAGCAATCCAATCGTTACCAGTCCTTAAACGGCACCTGGAAATTCAACTGGTCTGTTGCTCCCACAAAGCGTCCGAAAAACTTTTATAAGCCGGAATATAATGTGAGTAACTGGGATAATATAAAAGTGCCTGGTAATATTGAACTACAAGGCTACTCAGCACCTATTTACACCGATGTTCCTTATCCTTTTGATCCAAATCCGCCATTTGTGCCGGTCGATCATAACCCGGTAGGATCATACAAACGTAAATTCACCGTGCCGCAAAACTGGGATGGTAAGCAGGTCATCATTCACTTTGGTGCTGTTAACTCAGCCATGTACCTGTGGATTAATGGACAAAAGGTCGGTTATGGCGAAGGCTCAAAAACACCAATGGAATTTGATATCACGCAATACCTTCAGAAAGGGGAGAATGATTTGGCTGTTGAGCTGTATCGTTTTTGCAGTGGTTCATATCTCGAGGATCAGGATATGTGGAAAATGAGTGGTATCGAACGCGATGTATATCTGGTAGCAAGAACACAAAATCATATACGCGACTTCTTTGTGCATGCAGGATTAAGCAATAACTATACCGATGGAACCCTTAATGTGGATGTTGAGTTAGTGCGTTCAGGTAAGGAAAAGTTGCAGGTAGGTATGGAGTTATTTGATGGTAAAAAACTGATTGCCTCTGCCGTACAGTCTTTAAAGAACTCACAGTCACAACTAAATCTGGCTTTAGAGCAGCCTGTTGCCAATGTGAAGACATGGACAGCCGAAACACCTGCTTTGTATGATTTACGCATTACTCTATATGATGCTAAAAAGAACGTACTTGAATCGACAGTTCGTCGCATCGGTTTCAGAACATCGGAGATTAAAAACCGTCAGTTGCTGGTGAACGGTCAGGCTGTAACCATCCGCGGGGTTAATCGCCATGAGCACCATGCTGTCAATGGTAATGTATTGACCGAAGCAGATATGATCAACGATATTCGCCTGATGCAGGAACATAACATCAATGCTGTTCGCGCATCGCATTATCCAAACATGGCCCGCTGGTATGAGTTGTGTGATGAATATGGTTTGTATGTAGTGGACGAAGCTAATATTGAATCGCATGGCATGGGCTATGGTAAAGAGTCATTGGCTAAAGATACTGCCTGGCTGGCCACCCACTTAAACCGCACGCAGCGAATGCTGGAGCGTACCAAAAATCACCCGAGTATCATTACCTGGTCGTTGGGTAACGAAGCCGGAGATGGGATAAATTTTGAGAAGACTTCAGCCTGGATTAAGTCACGCGATACATCACGTCCGGTGCAGTACGAACAGGCTCGCTCAAAAGACCATACGGATATAACAGCACCTATGTATGCCACTATTGACTGGATGCGCGAATACATCGAAGGTGATTACACAAAGCCATATATCCTTTGTGAGTATGCACATGCCATGGGTAATTCGGTAGGTAACCTGCAAGGATATTGGGACCTGATTGATAGTGAAGCAAGTTTACAAGGTGGATTTATATGGGATTGGGCCGATCAGACCTTTACCGTTAAAGATCATGAAGGGAAACCTTATTATGCCTACGGAGGTGACCTGGGTTATGTTGGCATCAGCAATGATTCATCGTTTTGCGCCAATGGCCTGGTTACGAGTGATCGCAAGCCTAATCCGCATATCTACGAAGTGAAAAAGGTATATCAGCCATTAAAAGTACTGGAAGTTGATGCAGCCAAAGGGGAGTTTGAGCTGTGGAATCGCTTCAATTTTATTGGAACTGATGCCTGGAAGTTAAGCTATACAATTAGCTATTATGGCAATGTGGTAACAACTAAGTCTGTTGCAATGCCAAAGGCAGCGCCTCAGGAAAAGGTGGCTTTCACAGTTGATTATGGAGCCCTGGATAAGCAGACAGGCGGAGAATATTTGGTGACCTTCCACCTGCATCAGAAGGCAGCTTCGGCATTGCTTAGCAGTGGTCATGAAATGGGCTGGGATCAGTTTGTGATCCGATCGTTTGATAAAGAAATAGCAGGCCCATCAAAGAGCAGCTATAAGGTCAAAGAAACCAAGATGGATATTGTTGTGTCAAATTCACAAAACAAGCTTGTATTTAATAAGCAGACAGGTGAATTAACACAATGGGAGGCCAATGGGAAGGCTTTGTTAAAAACACCACTTCAACCAAATTTTTGGCGTGCGCCAACCGAAAATGATTTGGCCTGGGGCATGAATATTAAATGTGCTTCATGGCAAAATACAAGCTGGAAAGCTGCAGAAACAAAGGTGAGTAAGCTAAATGACCGTGTGGAAGTAGAAGTTAAGCAGGAATTAAGTCAGGCCAATTCATTTGTGACAACCCGATACGAGGTGTTTGAAAACGGTGATATCAGTGTAAGGGCTAATTATGCCATAAACGATACACTACCTGAGCTGCCGCGTGTAGGATTGGCATTTAAACTATCATCAGACTATGACAATCTGCAATGGTACGGACGTGGTCCGCTTGAGAGCTATGCCGATCGCAAAACAGGTATGAAGAAAGGTGTGTACGAAGGTAAGGTATGGGATCAGTATTATCCTTATGTGCGTCCGCAGGAGACAGGTCTTAAAGAAGATGTAAACTGGTTTACCTTAACCAATAATGAAGGCGAAGGAATACTTGTTGTGGCCGATCAGGAGCTGGCATTTAATGTGCAGCAGTTTGATTTCAAACAGCTGGAACACCGCGGACAACGTGATATGGCACATGGTACCGATTTAGAGCCGGGTGATGAAATATCAGTATGTATTGATCACAAACACATGGGAGTGGGCGGTGATACAACATGGGGCTGGCGTGCACAGGCGCATCCGCAGTACCGTGTACCGGCAGGTAACTATTCATTCAGCTTCCGCATGAGTCCGCTTAAAGCTGATGAGACAATGAACAAAGTACAATATACATACAGTAATTAAGCGAAGGATTTAAATGGAAAGCATTCTGTTTTTGGGGGGAGGAATAGTAATTGGTTTTTTGATTCGCTTCAGAAAGCAACTACGTGATTATGTGGAGAAAGGTATCACCATAATGATATGGGCTTTATTGCTTTTGCTGGGTATCGCTATAGGAGCCAATGAGCAAATTATCGATAACATGCATGTAATAGGCGGTAAAGCAGTGGTTGTAACAATAGGGGGGATTGCAGGAAGTATTGCCTGCTCATATATGGTTTATCGTAGATTTTTTAAGAAATGAAGGGAACAATAATCACCGTTTTATTTTTTGTGTTAGGATGTATATTATCCATATACGATCTGACGCCTGCAGTTCTGCTTGAAAACGACTATAGCACTTATGCGTTATATGCGTTAATGGGATTGGTTGGTGTTAGTTTGGGGATGGATGAGGCATCTATTAATATTCTGAAAAAAGTAAATGTTGGATTGTTGCTTGTGCCTGTTTCAATAGGGCTGGGCAGTATCCTGGGTTCGGGGCTGGCATATTGGCTTATAGCCGAACCATTTGTTGAAGGCATGGCTGTGGGCGCCGGTTTTGGTTACTATAGCCTGTCAAGTATAATTATATCAAATACATATGATTCGATATTGGGTGTTATTGCACTTATATCAAATATATCACGTGAACTTATATCCTTACTAATGGCCCCGGTATTGGTGAAGGCATTCGGCAAAATGTCTCCGATTGCCAGTGCCGGCGCAACTTCAATGGATACAACCTTACCAGTAATTACAAGATTCTCCGGTAAAGAATATGCTTTGATAGCACTATTCAGCGGTATTGTATTGACGATTCTGGTACCCTTGTTAATCCCATTGATTCTTTAGTAAAGCTAAATAAAGTTTAGAAGTAAATTTTACACAAAAAATCTGTTGTACCATATGGGTGAATTCATCACCCATAGGTGCAGTGGGTTACTAAATCCTTTTTTTATACACTTTAAAAATTCGAAATGAGAGAATTAATGAAGTTACAGTTACGGGGCTTTAAAAGTCTGGTACTAGCAACACTTTTATTGTGTTCTACGTCAGTTATGTTTGCGCAGGAAACGCGCATGGTTTCAGGTACTGTTACCGATGAAACCGGTTTTGGAACGCCGGGTGTCAACGTATTTATACAGGGCACAACAACAGGTACAGTAACAGATTTAGATGGTCGGTATAGTTTAGAGGTAGCCAACGGAAATGTGCTGGAGCTACGCTATATTGGCTATAACACTTACACGGTAACAGTTAGTGCTGGTGCTGATGTTTATAATGTTCAGCTTGAGCCGGATAACGAGCAGTTGGATGAGGTGGTTGTTGTGGGTTACGGTATTCAGAAAAAGAGTGACTTGTCAAGTGCCGTATCGACCATTAAGGCCGATGATGCCAACAAAATTGCCGCATCATCACCCGGTCAGATGATGCAGGGACGCTCAGCAGGTGTTTCTGTTGTATCGGGCGGCTCTCCGGGTTCAGCACCATATATTAAAATTCGTGGTATGTCATCATTTGGTGATGTACAGCCATTGTATGTTATTGACGGTATTCCGGGTGGTGACTTAGCAATGATTAACCCTGATGATATCACATCGTTCGAGGTATTGAAAGATGGTGCCGCTGCGGCAATCTATGGTTCGCTTGCAGCTAACGGTGTTATTTTGGTTACAACCAAGTCTGGTAAAAAGAACCAGAAAGCTAAGATCGACTTTAGCATGTACACTGGTGTGCAGTCAGCAACAAATGATTTACCAATGGCTAACTCTGCACAGTGGCATTCAATCATGGGTGATGCTTATGGTAACTCGGTTAACGATGGTTCGTTATCACCAGACAAAGTACCGGCTTACCTGAAGCCAGATTCAGGTTTTGACCTGAACAACTATGCTGATACCGATTGGCAGGATGAGACTTTGCAAACAGGTACTATCCAGAACTACTCTGTTGGTATCAGTGGTGGTGGAGAAACATCAAACTACAATCTTTCAACCAACTACTTTAAGCAGGAAGGTGTGGTTATCAATACAGGAACTGAGCGTTATAACTTCCTTTACAAGTCGAGCTTCGAAAAAGGAAACCTGACCGTTAAACCTCAGGTAATGTATATGCACTCTGTTACCGATAGAAATACCATGAGCATGTCTAATATGCAAAAGGCTTTCCCAATGGTATCGGTATATGACGACAGCAAAGAGTCGGGTTATGGTTATTTGAACGAGTATGGTATTCGCAGTGGTGCCAACCCAGTTGGTCAGTCTGAATTAATTGACAGACAAATTACAAAAGATCAGTTGCAGGCCAACCTGGGCTTAAACTACCAGATTACAGGTAACTTATTTGCTGCTGCCAACTTCGGATATACCAAGAACTTCTATAAAGAGCGCAAGCATTCACCGGCTTATGTGCTGGCTTCTGATACCCGTCGCGAGGATCCTAATTTGTTAGAATATCGTGCTGAGTGGATGGATATCAACTACGACTTTACCTTAAACTACATGAAAACCATCGATAAGCACAGCTTTACAGCGATGGCAGGTATTGTAGGTTATAAGTACGACTACTCTAATGTTCAAATGGAAGTAACAGGTGGAGCCATGTTCCCTGACTTTGGTGGACTGGAGCCTTCTTTAGATGGTATGGCATCGGGCGATTTCATTGGCGAAGGTGGTTTTACTACGGTAACACGTTTTAGCTACATGGGTCGTTTAAACTATAACTTTGATAATCGCTATTTAATTCAGGCAACTGTTCGTACCGATGGTTCATCTAAATTTGGTAAGGATAATCGCTGGGGTACTTTCCCTTCTGTTTCAGCAGCATGGAAAATTAACAACGAAGCATTTTTTGCCGACTACACACATATTTTCTCCGAGTTAAAACTACGTGGTTCGTATGGTATCCTTGGTCGTGAAACATCATTGGGAGCCTATTCACGTCAGGCTTTAGTGCAGTCGGGATGGTGGTATGTTTTAAACAACAGACCCGTTGGTGGAATCGGTTCTTTCGAGCTGGCTAATAACGAGCTTATGTGGGAAGAATCTAAAACCATGAACGTTGGGTTGGACTTCGGCTTATTCAAGCATAAACTTTACGGTACTGTTAACTACTACCAAAACGATTCAGAATCATTATTACTTGAGGAGCCAAATACACCTCCTTCAAGTGGTGTATCTGCCCCAATCGTTAACCTGGGTACTATTTCTAACCGTGGTTTCGAATTTGAGCTGGGTTACCGTGGTTCGGTAGGTGAGTTAAAATATGACCTGAAAGGTAACTTCACAACCATTAAAAACGAGGTTAAATCTCTGGGTGGAAAAGAAGGTATGCTACCGGGTGATGACATTGCATGGTCGGGTTCTTATACTTTCTCAGGCGTAGGAAGTGCAGCATCTCAGTTTTACATGTATAAAAAAGA
>JAKSBD010000145.1 GCA_022361295.1 Bacteroidales bacterium | reverse complement strand
GATCATTACTTAAAATAGATAATTTTTCCTGATGATTTTCTACATTTAAGATATCAGTTGACGCTTTGAAATCAATGATTACCTCTTCTCCTATCTGAATAATGCCCTGAGCATTTGAACATTCTGTTACCAGATTTAGTCCTGGATTAACAAAACGCACGACGGTATGATCAGCAAATACATCCTGAGGATATTCCATACTGCTGATTAAATAACCATCATCCTGCAACTGATCTTCAATGGCCACTAAATCGCTCTGTATTATATAAGGATCTATTCCCCCAAGGTCATTATAGATGAAATCAATATTGCCATCTGCATAGAGAATTATCTGGAATGTTAGTTCATATGGTATTTCTTCACCAACCCAAGGATTGTATACAGGAACTACAAGGCGATCGTATTGCACAACAAAGCGATCGCCAAAGCTTTGGTAATAAATCGAGCCTCCATCATTCAGATCGAACAAGTTACCCATAGCAGAAATGAAACGATCTGGCATTTCGGCCTGCTTGAAACTAGGTGGTCTAACATTAAAGCTACTGTTTTTATCAAAACATACAGTACCCCAATTGGTAATGTAAACTTGATTTTCACGCTGACCAAAGAACGGGAACTCAAAGTCGAGTTCAACAGGATAATAGAAATAATGCTTAGAGCGGTCATACCCTTCAACTAATGTACCTGTTGTAGAGATATCAGTCCATTCATAGGCTGGACTTGGTAAGTTACCTTCAAAGTTTATTTGTCCTGCATAACCAAACTTGTGTGTTGTTTCGTCAACCTCAATCGTTTGATCTGCGTCTGCAAATGCAGGTAAAATATATTCTAAAGGATATTTACCTGTATTTTTAATTTTAAATTGCCCCTGGACTTCATCTCCTATTGTTAAATTATCAAATGTGAGTACAGCAGGTTCAATTTCCATTACAGGAGCTTCAGCAGCGACGCCAAACAGGTTGAATGAGTAACTTTCACCTTTCCAGTTAGATATGGTCGCAATTGCATTTGAATTGCCCGCCTGAGAAGGCTTATAAACAACCTTGAACTCAACAGTTGATTTGGCACTGATTTTATTCAATACAGGATTAGGAAAAGTAAAATCAGAGTTATCACAAGACAGCACTGCACTATCAAAATTACCAAGTCCAATGTTATCAACTTTTACTGTCACAACATTTGCTGAACCTAAAATGGCACTTCCACAATCAACTATCGTTTCACTCTGAAGATTGTACTGGTGACCGGTTAATGTAACCGTTGCCGGCACACGCAACATTGACGATTCAGTTTCATTGCTGTAAAGGACAATGTTAGAAGTATATTGACCATTAATCATTTCAGACATATCTACCGATACATCAACTGTTGAAGATTCATTACTTTTTGTTTCGCCAGATTCAGGAGAAATGGATAGGTATTTGTGCTCAGGCTTATACTTACTTACCGGCGCCATCGTCCACACTAATAAGTTATTGTAGTATAAGTCTTCAAATTTCGCCCATGATTTACCTCCATTTAAACTCATGTAACACATCTCTGATAGTTCAGGTTGTATTTCAACACCTGCTCCAAGTGGGTAGCGGTTACCCGATGGCACGTGCATTACAATCCAGAAATAGCTTCCTTGTGGAAAGAATAATTGTTCATTTAAAGGTATATGGATGAAACTGGTTTCGTCACCTTCGTCTACCTCTTGGGCATATAATAATTTAGAATCAACAATATCTGCTCCTTCGCGAATTTCCATAATTACCGGTCCTCGCTCGGGATCAAAACGTAACATGGTAGCAACCTCTGTTAAGTTAAAGCCATGTTCCTCAGAAGCATAATAACGAATAGCTGCCGAGTTAGTATAAGAAGTATCTTCTTCTCCGATAAAATAAAAATTAGCCCATGGATTAAAGTAAGAGATATCTTCCGAATTTGTCTCCTGTCCATGAGTAGTAATCGAACTTGTTGTACCAGCAGACAAACCTTTAATATTGGCACCTGAATAGCTGCCCGACCCTTTAATCTTTGGGTATTTTAGGTTTGCTGCGTAAGTTCTTGTTTCTACATGATGATTCTCTGCTCCCCAACGCAACAGACCTTCTCCATTATTTAAAATATTGAAACTCTGTGTTGCTTCAGTTGTGTTAGCTGCATCAAGCGTAAAGTACAATGCTTTAGTATCAGGATCAATCTCTGCATCTGGTCCGGCGTTTGTAGTTGCCATTAGTTTGTTGGAAAAATCGGAATAATTTCCCCAACGGTCTATTGCTCTTACAGAGAAATGATAGTCAGTTAAAGCCTCAAGATCTTTAATTTCAATATTGACTTTTTCACCAACATTATTTTCATTTAATATTTTAATGCTGCGGGCAAATTCCAAAGTAGCAATAGTGATTTCTTCTTTCGAATACAACACTTCAAATTCCCATGGTCGACCATCATCTTCATCGGCAGGAACACTCCACTCTATCATGGCAAAATCCTGAGCTATACCAACTTTTGCCAAATCTGAAACAGCATCCGGTGCAGAACCTGTATTATTTTTAAGCGCTAATACTGCGTCAATAGCACCCAAACCTAATTTACCTATATAAGGCTCATTACCTTCAAGATGATAAATATCTTTTACAGCTGTTGTTAAGTGGGTTTTTAAATCATCGTTAGTAAAACCCTCTCCGCCATACTGAGCCACAACTAAGGCTGCGATACCCGATACGTGCGGACAAGCCATAGATGTACCATCCATATAACCATAAGCACCTCCAGCATAACAACTTAATACACCGTTTGAATAACCAGCTTCCTGCTGATCGTCACTCATATCAGCGTCTTCGCCAATGTCTCCACCAGGAGCAGCAACATCAACCCAAGTACCATAGTTTGAATAGGAAGCTTTTGTATTGTTGGCACCCAAAGCTGAAACGGCTATTACTTCCTCGTAAAAACCAGGGTAAAAGTCACCTTCGTAGTTATTGTTACCAGCAGCAAAAATAACAACACCACCCTTCATTGGACTGCCTGCATATTTACCTGCTTCATTAATAAAGTATTTAAGGGCATCATGTATGGCTTCTTCTGTATAACCCGGCTGATCATATCCCCAGCTATTTTGCGAAATAACGGCACCGTTATCAGCTGCATATACAAAAGACGCGGGCAGGTTGCCCTGACTAACACCACCTAAAATCTGGCAACTCATCAGGCGTACACCATCATTATTACCGCTACCTCCGGCAACACCAGCCACACCAATTCCATTATTATTAGTTGCTCCAACAGTACCAGCAACGTGCGAACCGTGATGTCCCGCGGTTATATCGCCCATGTTATCGGCAAAGTTAAAGCCGTAAAAATCGTCCTTAAATCCGTTACCGTCATCATCCACGTTAGGCTCGCCGTTTAGCTCGGCTTCATTCACCCACATGGCATCAACCAGATCCTCATGCTCTACATCAACACCTTCATCATGAATAGATACAATTACATCACTTGATCCGGCTGTAATTTCCCACGCGCCAAAGGCATTCATGTCTGCTCCTACCAATCCATTGGTCTGACCGGTATTATTGTAATGCCACTGACGAGGCAAATAAGGGTCGTTAAAAGGCATTGAAGCAGCTGATTTTAAAACCTGACTATTGTCCAGTTCTTCACTGCTCATTGGATGAATCAAATGTACTTCTCTGATAGGTTCACAAATTTCAACTGACTCAAGCCCGCTATAGGCAAGAATAGCACTTTGTGTTTTAGCCACATTTGAAATACTTACTTCATACCATAAATGCAAGCCATACTTCTGATGTTTAGCCTCATGTTTTGGTGAGTAAGGAAATATCCGTTTCATATTAACGGCAGAATACTGAGTATTCATAAGGTCAATTTCAGCCACTCCGGTTGTAAGCTTTTGAACACCATTTTGGCTGGTTAACTCAATACTCTCACCCAGATGGGGTTTTAGTTTAACGCGAAAGGCACCTTGCAGAATACCATTCTCGTAGTTTTGTGCCATACTGCCTATACTAAGCAGTAAGCCCAAAACAATCACTCCTATATGTATAGAAAGTGCTTGTAGATTTTTCTTCATCTTAAAGTAATTTAATTAATACTAGTGTTATTTAGTTTCAGGTCTGGATTTTCTTTTATCTTCATCCAAACCCTTTAGAACCTTTTTAAGTGCACTGATTCGGGTATTGGTCCTGGATATTAATCTATCGAAGTCTTCGACTATTAATTCCTTTTGAATACCTTCTTTTTTTTCTTCCTGATCATCCATAGAATGGTCTCTTAACTTTGATTACTCCAAATGTAGACAGGGACCATAAGCAGCCATAACAATTCGCCGGAACAGAAATGATACATTTAAGAAAAGTAGTGCATCAAATATGATACAGCCATTTTTATTCACTGCTACATTACCTGCACACAACCACACTTAAAGGCTGATAAAAGGGCACTTAGCAACTTGTGTAATTTGAAGTTTAGAATTGATTCAGGAAGGTGACGAGCCCGATTTCAGTGTTAGTCAGGTTTAATTTCTTGCGCAAACGAGTTCGAGCCACTTCAATACTACGAATGGATTGATGCGTAATTGCAGAAATTTCTTTGGAGCTCATATTTAAACGCAAAAAAGCGGATAGTTTAACCTCATTAGGGGTTAAATTGGGATACCGATCTCTTAAACAATCGTAAAAATCAGAATGGACCTGGTTAAAACGTAATTCAAACTCCTCCCAGATATCGTTGTCTAAGCCTTGCTGTAGTTCAACCATCACTTTTTTAACAACCTTCTGATTTTCCAGTTTAAAATTCCCGAGCTTCTTCATGAGCCTGTCAGACACCTCTTTAATTAGTTCGTTTTTACGCACCAGGTACATTACATTGGTCGTCAACTCTTTTTTCTTGAGTTTTAAATCCTGTTCAAGCTTATCATTTTCAAGTTCAAGATTTTTATTTTCGAGCCTAACACGCTTCTCATTCGCTCTTGCCAGAAAATACAACATCAACACAAACGAAACTAACACAACCAGGGCTATGCCGACTATAAAATATGTCTGGCGCTCTTTTCTTTGAATATCATGCCACTCCTTTTGACGCTCCTTTAGTTTAAAGTCATATTCTGTCAATAATCGTTGCTTCTCCGAATTCCTTGTCTGAAGGCTATCTGTATACTGATGGTAAATTTTCAGATATTGATAGGCGTTCTGATAATCATCAAGAGATATATAATAGTCTGTCAATGTTTCTGATGTTTCAGTAATTGAACGCCACGAATTGGCCTGTAAGGCAATTTGCATAGACTTTTTATAAACCTCACAAGCCTTTTCATGCTTTTCATTTTCAGCATAATACCGTCCCAATAAATAATAACTTGTAGCCAATCCATTATTATCATTAAGCTTTTTTCGAACATCAATGGATTCGTTAATGTAAGATAAGGCGTCATCAGGGCGATTCATTTCAATGTACAGATCTCCAATGTTCTTATTTATGATCCCTATATTTTCCATTGATTGGAAGGCATTTGCAGCATCAAGGGCTTGCTGATAGAAAACCAAAGCTTTGGGGTCATCATCAAGTTCATCATATACATTGGCTATATTATTATAAAGACCTATAAATATCTGAGCATACTGAGGATGCATGTTATCCAGAGTATCAGCATCTAGCAACTCTTTAGCCTTTAGAAAGTATGATAAGGCCTTGTCGAATTGCTTAAGCTGGTAATATACTGCTCCAATATTAATATAGATTCCAACATATTTATAACCTTTTTCATCTGTGCTTAATGAGGATAATTCTTCGTTTAGATAGCCTAACGCTTCATTATATTTGCCTTGTTTGATAAGAAGGTTGGCTATAAACAGGTTAGACTTGGAGTGTAGCTCATTACTATTATATCGCGTGGCAATATCGCGTACCTTAAGCAAATAATCATAACTCCTGATCAGGTCGCTGTATTCGTAATGATTAGCCAGTTGCAGATATAATTCACCACGTTTTAAGTTATCATCTTCGTGAGCCAGGCGATTTATTAAACTATCAGGCCTATTGCTTTTCTGTGCACTTATTAAATGAATGGTAAATGATAAAAAAAAGAGCAAAATAGTTTTGGACATGGCGACTTTTGTAAGCGATTTTAATCATGTAAGTATAGACGATAGCGTTCTTACCTTACTATTTAGCTCCACTTATTACAACTACCAATGCCAATATTTTAACACTCAATAAAACTAGTAACAGCCTACAATAACACTACAAATTATTCCTATGCCCTGATTATTTTTGCCTTATAAAGGCAGAACACTAAGCGTTTTCAGATCTTTTATTTCTTCAGAGGGTCTGAAGAAATGGTTTCAGAGGGGCAGAAATTACTTATTCAGGGTGAGGTCTTCATTATTTATTTCAGACTCAAATAAATTACTCCTCTAACAAATTATAAAGTCCCTCTATGTTTCGTTTAAGGATCACTTCAACATCGGCACCTTCCACATGTCCTAAAATGCCCCAGGGGCCATTAAAACCAGCATCTATAAGTTCCTGAATCATCTGCTTTTCATATTCTCCATGTCCAATGGGCAGAATTTTATGGCCTTTACGCATGCCATTGAGGTTAACGGCCGACAGGTATGGCAACATGGTTTGTACAACATCCGGAAAATGGTCAATATCAGCATGTGCATGATGAAAGTTATACACCAGGCTTAGTTCGTATTGGGGTAGTGATTGTAGTATTTTTACCTGATTATAAGGTTTACCAAACCAACCGGTATGATTGTACAAGGCCACTTTACAATTTATCTTTGCCGCTTTAGTGGCAATAAATTGAATATAGGCCAATGCCTCATTAAAAGATTTTTCATCACATTGTTCGAGAAAGAAATTAGGACTCATGCTTACCCAAAAGGTTGTATTGAGATTTAACTCCTTTACAATAGAGAAAAGACGTTCATTGGACGGGCTTAATTGGTTAATACTATCCCTTTTTGCATTAAGCCACAACCACACAGATAGTACTTCCAAATCATTTTCAATGGCTAGTTGTAATTCCTCTTTTGCATTATCCAGATGTCTGTCGCGCCAATCATAAGCATATTTGTTAAACCCCAATTCATTGAGCATGGCAATTCTTTGGGCAGGACTACGCTGTAATGAATCATAGGCTACAATACACCATGGATAGAGCTTGTTGCGATTTATTTCCTTTGAGCCTGAAGGCTTGCATGATACGAACACCATTAAAATGGCACATTTGATACTTAGTGCCTGCATGAAAAGTCGTGTCTCTGATAAGAAAGCTTTATTTTTGAGGCTTGCGAAGCCCGAAAAATGTGAGTTTACTAGCGTAAATGACCATTTTGAGGGCAAGCCTAACGAAAAAAAGGGAGTTTTCTTGCAGAGGCTACTCAAGGTTTCTTTTGACAACATAACAGAAAGGTTAAAACAAAAAAGACTGCCTTTTGGCAGCCTTCATTGCGAATTAATCACACGTTTATACACAAACACATTACAGGTTAAATCTAAATTTTAAACAACAGTAGCAGCCTAACCAATCGCTGCTATGTAAAAGCTGCACTGTTGCTTCATTTCGAACTACTATTTTATTTTAACCGGAGTTCTACATTAAATTTCGATCTTAGTATCTTAATAGAATAAAAGATAAGCATATTTAATCGGGTTCAAACATTCCAAACCTACACATCATCTATGTTTAACGGATATTTAAAGCTACTTCAATTAAACAATATATTACTCTTTTACACTTACAAAATCTCAACGGAAGACCGCAATGCCTCAACGGAAGACTACAATACCTCAACGGAAGACTGCAATACCCCAACGGAAGACCGCATAGCCCTAACGGAAGACCGCAAAGCCTCAACGGAAGATAGCATAGTGCCTCTGAATAAGTATGCCGGTAATTAAAAGAAATCGATTAGGTAGGGGGATTACTCCCACGCCCTCTCACCTCCGTACGTACTCTCGATTACTTCGATTTCAAATTAGTTTTGTAACAGACCGTAATAATTCGACATATTAAACAAACCTAAATCCTCGAACAATCTAAGATGTACTACTTTAGTTTCTGCACTATTGCAATGGCCTTTCTAAGCGTTTGTGTCAGTGACGCATAGTCTCCTGAGGCAATGATATCTTTACTTATGAGCTGCGACCCCATTCCTACACAATGCACCCCTGCTTTAAACCACCTGCCAAGGTTTTCTTCGCTTGGCTCTACACCACCTGTTGGCATAATGCTTGACCATGGACAAGGTCCTTTAACAGCCTTTACAAACTCAGGTCCTCCAACCTGCTGTCCCGGAAAAATCTTTACCACTTCAGCGCCTAACTCTTCGGCTTTGGATATTTCGCTTAATGAACCACAACCTGGTGACCAACTTACTTTACGGCGATTACATACCCTGGCCATTTCTTCATTCAGGATAGGCGACACTATAAAATCGGCGCCCAACTGCATGTATAAT
>JAKSBD010000147.1 GCA_022361295.1 Bacteroidales bacterium | reverse complement strand
TTCCAACGGCAGTGAATCAGAGGAATTGTTTTATACAGTTAATGCACCTTCATGGATAAAAGTAAACGAAGCTTATACAGAGGCCGATGGCTATGACAATGGTTTTGGTTATGCTTTTGGAAAGGCAGATTATAACTGGATAGACATTAGTGAAACAGGCACATCACTCAAAGAGCATTTTGATTATGACATTTACTTTACACCGGTTGAACTTGAACACTTTACCTTTAACTGGTATGGTGAAGAATTTAGCGAAATCAACTTAAGTAAATCGGGCTTTCTTACTTTCGACATGGACGCCAGTGCCAGTTTAGGCAGAAGCCCCTACAACTATTTACCATATACCTGGAATGGAGTGTCCTTATTATCGGCCTTCTGGGGCTGGAATATGGTCGTAACATGGGATGATGCCGACTTGCTGATACATCAGTCTGAAGAGCATGTTATCATACAATGGGAGCGCATTAATTCACGTGCCCAACTCAGACAGGACTTTACCTTCCAGATGATATTGTACCCCGATGGTCGTGTGAAGTATCAATATAAATCACTGGATCGCAATCAGGCGTATTTTCCACACACCATTGGTTTTCAAAACCAAGGCGGTGAGTATGGTGTGATGATGATTGATGACACAACTGTTGATCCGGCCAATCACAATGAAACGGCCTATATGATTACCCCTCCGCTTATGGGTAAACTCCAGCCGGGCGAATCAACAACAGTTGATATCCAATACACTGCCAGAGACATGGCTGTTGGTGATTATACGGGGCACGTTAATGTGGCTACCAATGATGTGAATAACGAATTGCAGGCTTTCCCGGTTGCCTTGAGTGTTACCGGTGAACCCGTAATTAGTATCAATCGTCAGCTAATTGAGTTTGAGGCATTGACTTACCTGGAGAGCGGTGATGCCCAAACCATGGAAATGATAAGTATTATCAATGAAGGCAGTCAACCGGTAGCTGTTTTGGACATCAATACAATTGGTGAAGCAGGCTATTTTGGAAATGACTTAAGCACTGGTGCTATAATACCTGCTTTTGGTCAGTTTGATTTTACCCTTTACTACAATGCGCTGGATGCCGATGAGCACACGGCGATAATGACCATCTCCATTGAGGAAGCGGGCGATTTTGACGTGACCATGGTCGGTAATGCTGTGCTACCTGCTTCTTTTAGTTATGATGCCGGATCATCATCGGAAAATGATGTACTCACCTGGATAGTCAATGAAAACAAAACAGAGGCCTTTGACATTACCTTAAGCAATGAAGGAGCTGAAGAAGCTATGTCATTTGACATCACCTTAGGTATTGCTCATCAGGGCTGGAATCAGGTAGAAACACCTGTTGAGCCTGAACAGCATGCGGTACTCAAAGCAGCTGTGCAGGCACCGACAAAACTAAAAGAATTAAACTCTATACCTTTTAGTTCTGTTGCTACTGAATCAGCAACACAGCTTAAAGCGGCCATGCGCACACCACATGTTTTTGCCGACTCCATTGCATACGATGACGCTTCTGATATTCCCTGGGCATTGTATGGATCAGCTGAAATGCAATTGAAAACAGCCACTCAATTTACTGTCCTTCAGGAGGAAGGTTTCTATCTGACCCATGTTAATCAGTTTATCCGCCGCGAAGAGGTCAATGAACCTTTTATTATCCAGGTACTGCAAGGACCGGACGTAGCTAATTCACAAGTATTGCTGTCTCAAGAGTATTATGGACAAAGTGCTGAAGGTGCCATGGAAACAATCGCACTGGACGAACAGTTCTATTTTGAATCAGGCAGCGTCTTTTATATCAGGATTATTTACCCGATGGGTATTACTCATGCCTTAGGAGTTGATGCCAATATGCCAAGTGTCATTGGCAAATATTTCGTTTCATTCGACGACACAGATGACTGGTATGCTATCTCCGATATCTGGTATTATACCTATACATTTAAGACCCGTGCCATGTCATCCAATCCAAACCAGTGGTTAAGTATTAATCCATCGTTTGGCAGCATAGAAAGCGCCGGAGAACAAAAGGTAAGTTTTGAAATAAATGCTGATAAACTAAACGCAGGCTCCTATGAATCATATTTGCACATGGCTCACAACGATCCGTATAAGAGTAACCTGCGCCTACCGGTATTAATCCGTGTTAATCAGGCACCAATTGCAGGTTTACCTGAACAATACACCATGTATGAAAATGAAACCATGACCCTGAGCGTGCCAATCAGCGACCCTGAGATGGATGCAATAAGTAAAATAAAATGGGATCAGGAACATGCATTCATCGGTGGATCATATGCAGATGGTGTGTTAGCATTAAGCTTAACGCCTTCGTTTGATATGGCCGGCACGTATACTTATGAGGTTGAGCTAAGCGATGAACATGGAGCCAACGCTACCTACTCAATGGCTGTTGAAGTCAAAGATGTGAATAGGGCTCCCGAAGTCGTTACTCCAATCGAAGACCGTCAGTATTACGACAATGGCGACTACGAAGAAATCGACTTAAGCAATGTATTTGTCGACCCGGATGGAGATGCACTGAGCTACTCGGTGATGGTTGAAAACGATGAACTGGTAAAAGCCTTTATATCAACAAGCAGTATAGCGCTTGAAACTTTAAAGCCGGGAGAAACATCGATTACCATTACAGCATACGACGAGCACGGATTGAGCGCAGAACATAGCTTTATTGTCAGAATCGAAACACCGACTAATATTGATAATATATTAAGTTCCGATATTCAGGTTTATCCGATACCAGCCACCGACGAGATACATGTTGAAATTGGCAGTGCCATTCAAGGTGATTTTAAACTGGCTATCATAGGTGTTGACGGCAGTGTTAAGCTTATGCAAGAACTCATAAAAGAGTCTGCTATGCAAACATTCCCAATCAATATCAGTCAGCTTAAACCGGGCGTGTATTTCATACATATAAGCTCAGGAGGAATTGAGGTTGTAAAACGTATGGTGAAGAAGTGAGAGTAATGATAACGGAATTAAATTAGTAGTGACTATTTACTGTCCGTCACGAGCTTGTTGATTTGATTTCGATATTTTCCATTTGAAAATAAAAGCGTTCAGGAGCTTTCATCCTGGGCGCTTTTTTATTTGTATACAGATAGTTATTTTTCTTATAGTACCTATAACTGTATTTTATTTATAATCTCTTCGTAACGATGTACTGATGCTTTCCTGATACCAGGAGTTCTTTTATAA
>JAKSBD010000149.1 GCA_022361295.1 Bacteroidales bacterium | reverse complement strand
TCAAAGAATGAAGAGTGATGGGGAGTGGGTATAGAAAAGAGCCTGCCTTAAAGGAAAAATAGTTCTCGCTAAGCAGGCAAAAGAAAAAAACGCAAAGCGTGCAAAGTATAGAATGGTTAGACCATTATCTTTGCACGCTTTGCGTAATATCTTAGCGACCTTTGTGTGAAACTACAACTCAGGGCAGCCCTTTGGCATTATGATACATCATTCTATATTTATTCTGCTAATACTCTCAATCATTACCTGTGTATCCAACATTTGATTGGTATTATCTAATGCATGTATCTTTTTTACTACATCCATCCCTTTAACAACCACGCCAAAGGCCTCAAATCCCTGACCATCGGGGTTTCTTTTGCCCCCAAAATCAAGCTCGCGCTGATCTCCTACACAAATAAAAAACTCTGATGAGGCAGTGCCCGGCTCTAATCGTGCCATACTGATTGTTCCATCTATATGAAAAACGTTCGTTTCATTAGTTGTCTCATGCAAAATGGGGTCTACTGCTTCTACACGCTCATCGCTAAATAAACCACCCTGGATCACTTCAATTTTAATCGGATTATTTCCCTGGTTAGATTGGGTAACCACCCTGTAAAAAACAGCACCCTCGTATTTTTTATCATCTACAAGTCTTAAAAAGTTAGATGCAGTAAGCGGGGCATTCTTTTCAAAAATCTCAACTATAATAATACCTTCCGTTGTTTTTATTTCAACCTGAGGATTAGAATGGCAGCTAACAAGTAAGATAAGGTTCACTAAACAGAATAGATTTCTCATGCTTTTCTTTTTACGACAAATGACAACACTAAAAATATAACCAAAACACCAACAACAATGAATGCCCAATAATTCACAGTTCGATATTTAAGGGATAAGCTATAATCTCTATAGGCAAAACTGCCACGCTTAAAGTGCCATTTTGATACGCCATCTTTAATTGACATGGCATTGGTACTATATATTAAACCCGGCACCTCAAGCTCAGCAAAGTAATCCGTTTCATTAAGAAGAAGAACTTCATCATCTATTTGCCTTTCAAATTCGACAAAATACTCATTGCAAAAGGCCTCGCTCACCCATGATGTACCAAGTCGTTTATCCATTAGCTGACATAAATTTTCCAATTCGGGCCCATCATCTATTGATGACTCAAAAAGCTGCATTATAAATAAAGAGTCTGCGCTATTCATAATCTTTTCTCCATTGGCAGAGGCATAATTGTTTAAGAGTTCATAATATTCAATACCTAATGAGGCCGACATGAATTTCCAGAACTTTAACTCCCCTTGTTCATCAAAAGCTTCTTTTTCCTCATCTGTCATCGTTTCGATACACGATGTATCACCAACAAATAAATAGGCATATTCTTCTTCGCTCAAATAATCGTCTATTGAAAGATGATAAAAAGGGAAACGCTGCACGTATGTTTCGGTATACTCATTAAAGTTATAAAACCACGCGAAGCGACTTTTAAGCTCTGATTTAATATTATCCTTATGGGTTGAATCATTCTTCAAACAGAGTGAATGATTCACAGCTTCAACAGAAGCAAACGTTTTTTCTGCAATGGCCAGAAATAGCGTATCACCGCTTTCTTTATCAATCATCTTATCGTAACGAAGCTTCCACTCTTCATTAATATCAAATGAAAACGGGTTTTTATATACCTGCGACGAATCACCTTCTGCCACGACTCTCTTAAACACAGTTCCATCGGCATTAATACGAGTATAATATCTATAGGTAACGTCTCCACATGCCGACAAGATGAACAGCAGTGTAATTAATATCCACTTTGCATTCATGATTAACAATTTATTTAGTTATCCATTCACAAAAACCATATTCACGACGAAGCTGCCAGCTACTCAATTGAATATCTTCACCTGCATTGTAAGCTTGAAAATCAGCTGGAGAATACTTCTCAATATGAGTTAACAGGTTTTCTACAACCATGAATAACTCTGTATTTTCAACCTGAAGCAACTTCACATTTCCTTTGTTTAATATCACACCATCGTTATGGTGAACCAGGGCGTTTGTTTCAAATAACTTTGACAACAATTCATTTGCCGTCATCCGACAATGCCAGTTTGCTTTATAATTAACAGGTGCGTCATCGTGTTGAATGGCTATTCTACTCTCCCAGGTATAAACTTCTAACCAGGCATATGCCCCCAGGCAAAAAAACAGAATAACACTGGCTGCAATTCTCAAAAATTGCAGAAACCGGGTACTCTTCCTGTCTGGAGATTCAATATGATATATCACTTTGCTTTTTAAAGACTGAACATCATCCAAGCAAGGCTTATCATTTCTTGCTCTATTCAGCAATTGTTTATAAATATCCTCTTCCATGTCAAACACTGATTACTTTCTGAAGTTGTTCTCTTACTTTTTTACGCGCAACATATAAGTTGTCTTTTATTTGCCTGGGCGATAATCCGGTTATTATTGATACCTCATCAACTTCTATCTCCTCAATTTCGCGCAATACAAATACAACCTTTTGCAGTTCGGTTAACGATTGGGTTGCCTGCCTGATCTGTTCTTCCAGCTCTTTGCTATATAAATGACTCAAAGCGTCATCAACCTGTTTTTCCTCGACTTCAGACAGTAACTCTTCCTGTTTTCGTCTTTTACGGAGTGCATCAATTGCCAAACGAGTTGATATGGTGTAAAGCCAGGTCGTGAACTTTCCTTTGTTACTATCAAAACACTTTAGTTTTTGCCAGGCCAACACAAATGATTCCTGCACAACATCTTCAGCTTCAGCCTTGCAACCAACAATCCGGTATACAATCGAATAGCAATAATTAGAATAGCGCTCAACCAATATACCAAAAGCCGTTTGATTACCTCTCTGAGCCTTTTCTATTAATATGTCGTCTGAAACTATATTCATTAGTTTGTTTACAGGTGATACGTTAAAGATAGCGCCTGGTCGAAAAAAATAAACAGAAAAATCGCATTATAGCCCAATTGTTCGAATACGCACACTACGAACACTGTAACCAATAAGCACCTTCAATCGTCCTGTTTATAAGGCCTGACAAAAATCACATGTTCGAAAGCGAACATTATTTAAGTATAAAATACTCACGATTAGGCAAGAATGCAAAACAACACAAGCCTATTTACCTGATTTATTGAGCACTAAAATCATCGGCACGAGTATTGATATTTCATTTTTAACCCATAAGATTCGATATATCTAAGAAGAAAATATTATGAGCCAAAGCATTATTCGTGTGAATCAACTTCACAAATCCTACGTAACAGGAAGTAACTCATTGCATGTACTTAAAGGCCTGGATATTGATATAAAGCAAGGAGAAATGGTTTCCATTATGGGATCATCAGGCTCCGGAAAATCAACGCTTTTAAACATCCTTGGTATACTTGACAACTATGATGAAGGGGAGTATTATCTGAATAACATTCTGATTCAAAAAATGAGTGAGCGTAAAGCAGCTGCATTCAGAAACAAATACATAGGTTTCATTTTCCAGTCATTTAATCTCATTTCTTTTAAAAATGCCATGGAGAATGTTGCACTACCGCTGTATTACCAGGGAGTAAGTCGCAAAAAACGCAATGCCAGGGCACTTGAGCTTCTAGACAGGCTTGGACTTAAAGAATGGTGGAACCACACGCCAAGTGAGTTGTCTGGAGGACAAAAACAGCGTATTGCCATTGCCCGTTCACTCATCTCTGAGCCTAAGGTTATATTAGCTGATGAGCCAACCGGTGCCCTTGATACCCAAACTTCATATGAGGTTATGGATATCCTTAAAGAGGTAAATGATTCTGGTATAACAGTCATTATCGTAACACACGAGAATGATATTGCAGACATGACTCAACGTGTCATAAGACTCAAAGATGGATTGATAGAGAACAACCAAATCAATCCCATAGTTGCGCCCAACGGGCAAACGATTTATGCTAACTCATAATCCTGATTAATCATGATAGATTATTTTCAAGAAATACTTTCTACCCTCAGGCAAAATAAGCTGAGAGCGATTATGACGGGCTTTAGTGTAGCATGGGGTATTTTTATGCTCATCATTCTATTAGGTTCCGGCAAAGGATTGGAGAATGGAATGGAGTTTAACTTCAAAGGCACTTCTAAAAATGCACTTTGGATCTGGAGCAGACGCACGCAGGTAGCTCATGATGGCTTAAAAGCCGGCCGGCGAATCAACTTTACTGTTGCCGATGGTGAGATGCTTCGCCGTAAGTTTGAAGATGACATGGATAATTTCTCCGGTCGTTTCCATCTATGGGGAGATTTTCCTGTTACTTACAAGAATGAATATGGCGATTTTCGAATTGAAGGTATCATGCCCGAATTTAAAAAGATACAACTTGTAGACATGGTTCAGGGTCGATACATCAATGAGATTGATATCAAAAAACACCGGAAATCAGTAATTATCTCCGTACCAGTCCAGAAACATCTCTTTAAAGATGAGGATGCTTTGGGAAAATACATACGAATCAGTGGAGTACCATTTATGGTAGTTGGTACATTCCAGGATCCTGAAGATAAAGACAGGAAGCAGTTATATATGCCACTAACAACTACTCAACGTATTTTTAACGGCAATAACCGCTTAACAGAAATGGCGATTGCGACTAACGCAACAACCGTTGCCGAGAATAAACGAATTGAAGATGAAGTGCGCAACATGCTGATTGAGCGTCATCGTGTCTCCCCTGAAGATAAACAAGCCATCGGTATCTGGAATACTCTCGAAAGTTTTAAACAGGCACAAGGTGTTTTTGCAGGTATCCGGATGTTTGTTTGGGTTATTGGCATTATGACCATTATCGCCGGTATTGTTGGTGTTAGTAACATCATGATCATACTCGTCAAAGAGCGAACTAAAGAAATTGGTATTCGAAAAGCAATTGGAGCAACACCTTTTTCTATCATCAGATTGGTATTATCTGAATCCGTCTTAATAACAGCATTGGCAGGATTTTTCGGATTGGTAGCCGGAATGGGGCTGTTGGCTGGTGTTTCAGCTATTTTACAGCAAGTAGCGGTCGAAAACCAGGATGTTCAGAGGGCATTTTTCAATCCTTCAGCCGACCTTGGTGTAGCAATATCTGCACTTATTATTCTGGTAACGGCAGGATTAATAGCCGGTTATATTCCGGCACGAAAGGCTTCGGCTATTCGACCAATTGAAGCTTTACATGATGAATAAAATCTAACCCAAAGTCAAAAGCTATGTTCGATAAAGACAGGTGGCAAGAAATATTCAACGCCATTAAAACAAATAAATTAAGAAGTGTATTAACCGCCTTTGGTGTTCTGTGGGCCATTTTAATGCTGGTGGTAATGACCGGTGCAGGAAACGGCCTGAAGAATGGTGTTTATGAAGGGGTTAAAGACTTTGCAACCAACAGTGGATTTGTGTGGGCAGAAAACACAACTGTTGCATATGAAGGCTTCAAGCGCGGGCGCCATTGGCAAATTAACAATGATGACATACAGGCCATTAAAGACCAGGTGCCTGAAGTAGAAGTTATATCACCCCGCCTTAACGGATGGAATCTGCGAAGCGGTGAAAACATTGTGAGGGGCAAACGCTCAGGTGCCTTTAATGTAATGGGTGATTACCCAAGCTATCGTGATATTGATCCCTGCACCATGCCTTACGGTCGATATATCAACGATGAGGACATCAGGCTTAAAAGGAAGGTCTGCATTATTGGTGAGAAAGTGTACGAGGTCATGTTTGATGAAGGAGAAGATCCTGTTGGCCAATACATAAGAGTTAACGGTGTCTACTTTATGGTTGTTGGTGTTTTTAAATCAAACAACCCGCAAATCAACATTGGGAGTAATAAAAAAGAAACCGTTTATCTGCCATTTACTGCTATGCAGCAAACCTATAATTACGGTAATCAGGTTCATTACTTTGGCTTAGTAGCGAAAAGAGGACATAAAGTAGAGGAGGTCATCAACAAGATAACACCTATTCTTCAGAAGAACCATAAGCTATCGCCTGAAGATAATGAGGCTATTGGTAAATTCAACCTGGAAAACCAGATTAAAACGATGAACTTCATCTTTTTGGGAATAGACATTTTGATCTGGGTTGTTGGTATAGGTACCCTTATAGCAGGAGCTGTAGGTATAAGTAACATCATGTTGGTTGTTGTAAAAGAACGAACGAAAGAAATTGGTATACAAAGAGCGATTGGTGCCAAGCCTGCTATCATTGTCAGTCAACTGCTTACCGAATCGGTCTTTTTGACCACTATAGCCGGCTTTATTGGACTGGCAATAGGAACAGTGGCATTATACCTTGTTGATATGGCGGTTGATGCCTCAAGAGCAGCCGGTAATGGAGAAGATGAAACATTCTTCCTGAATCCTGAAATTGGCTTACCGCTGGCCATAGCTGCATTATTAATGCTGATATTGGTTGGATTAATTGCAGGCTTAATTCCTGCACTTAAAGCCATCAGAATTAAACCTATTGAAGCGCTTAGACACGAATAAAATATAAGAACATA
>JAKSBD010000413.1 GCA_022361295.1 Bacteroidales bacterium | reverse complement strand
TTTACTATGTTTTTTTCAGTACTTAACCTATCCATTAATGTCCTACTTAATAATCACTTTTTTAATAAGTGTGGCATTTTCAGTCTGCAGCTTTAAGATATAATTACCAGTAGCCATTTCTGAACAATTAATTGTAACCAAATTTACAGAAGCTTTTCTTCCTTTTAATACAGGGTTGCCAGCAAGATCATAAATAACATAGTTAACGTTTGCTCCAAGGGCATTATCTATTTGAATATTCAATACATCTGAAGCCGGATTTGGATACACCTTCATCTTCTCTTCTATAGACTTCTCATCCTCAATACTTGTGGCAGTTGCTTTGCTTATTATAATGTTGTCGATGTAATAAGTACCTTTATTTAAAAACTGAAAATTGATAACCTGTTTACCAGATTCTAAAGAGGAGAAATCGGCGAAATTGTAATCGACTTCAAACTTTTGCCAATCTGTTGACGTCTTTCTCCCATTATATTTTGTATTGCCAACACCTAAAAACTTAGAGTGATGAATTGTTAAATCAGCAGCATCAGCTTTGGCATAATAAGTCATTATGTAATTGGTATTGTCCTCAATATTTAAATTAGCTATAGAATATTCGATCTGATAATTCCAGAATTGACCGTCAGCAGCTCTTTCTACTTCTCTGGTAAAAACACCAACCCGGCTTCCATCAATTGCTGAAGCATCTACCGGATAGGATGCTGTAATATTGGATGCCCATTTTACAGTCCATCCTGTTCCTTCATTCTCAAAACTTCCGTTAGACAAACTTTGAGCACTTAATAAATTAGCGCATACAACGCCTGCAAATACAAGTAATAGTTTTTTCATAATACGATTTATTAAACATGATTATTTAAGGTTGAAGAAAAACTGAATCTATAACTTAAATCAGCGTACTTTCTTCAGTGCCAAAATTAGATTTGAACTGAAGGTGAGACGCCCAAAATCATGTCAAAAACACCCAAAAGAATGCCAATTATGAGATACGCAGTTCTTACCAAAGAACATAAAACACTGATAATGTGAGCACATTAATCACCACTGCCTATCACCATAAGTAAAATCTATTAACGAAGGAACTTGTAATAAATGCGTCTTTATTGAATTGAAATCATCAATACTGAATGCTGTTGTAAACTCATCAGATTATAGCAGAAATTGTATTACACTTAAAAAAATCGTAAAAAAAGATTTGCTGTTTGAATAACGAATAGTAAAGACAATTACAGATATTGAAACACGAAATATTAGCTCGCTGCTTATTATTGTATTTCACCAAAACTTGCCTATGAATATTGACTCAGTTTAATTCAATTATGATTTAGGTTGACTTAGAATTATTGCCTGATTTGCCATACTTTGAAGGAGGAACACCATATACTTTTCTGAAACACTGACCAAAATACTTTGCTGAACTAAAACCAACAGCATAAGCTACCTCTGTCACATTAATTGATGAATCGGCCATCAGCATTCCTGCTGCCTTTTTAATTTTAAATGACTGGATAAAGTCATTCGGTGTTTGTCCTGTAATAGCTTTTACTTTACGGTATAAGTTTGACCGGCTGATATTCATTTCTGAGGCAAAATAATCAACATCAAACTTATCATTGTCGATATTGTTATCTATCACCGATTCGAGCTTCTTCATCCATTCAAGATCCAAATTATTTTTGGCAATCTCACTAACATCTAACTTTGGCTCTGATTTATATCTGCTCTGAAGCACCAAACGATTATGTAATAGATTCTTGACTCTTGCCTTAAGCATTCTACTGCTAAATGGCTTAGATACATAATCATCTGCGCCCAATTCAATGCCTTCCAATTTATTTTCAAACGATGTTTTCGCTGTTAATAGAATAATTGGAATGTGTGAAGTTTCTATATTTCTTTTCAATTTAGCACACATCTCGGTACCTGATAAATTGGGCATCATCACATCTGATATAATAATATCAGGCTGCTTCTCAAGCGCTTTATTCATTCCATCAATGCCGTCTACCGCCTCTGTTATTTGGTAAAGATCATCAAACAAATCCCTTATCATCTTTCTAACATCAGCATTATCCTCTACAATAAGTAAATGCATCTTTTGATCATTGTTTTCATCGCCATTGGTTGATACAATCGAATTATCTTTGACCACCTGTATGTCACGAATAAGTGGAGACTTCACCTGAGAACCTATTACCTTTTCTTGAAGAATCTGGTTATCTGCAAAATGTTTATTGCCTTTTTTTAGCTGAATCGAGAATTTACTTCCCTTCCCGGGAACACTTTCTGCCAGCAGGCTCCCCATATGTGCATCTACAATACCTTTTGAATAAGCTAAACCAATACCACTACTTCCGGAAATACCCTCATTTTTAACAGTATTGTCCCCCTGAAAAAATCTTGTAAAGATGTTCTTTAAATCTGATTCATTTATTCCACATCCATTATCTGTTACACTTAGAGTTACAGTATCACTGTCTTCCTGCACAAGTATTTTAATCTGTCCTTGTGGTTTATCTAAGTACTTTATTGAATTATAGACCAAATTATTAAGCACCTTTCCCATTTGATTCGTATCCAACCAAACTTTTGACAAGTCTTTCGGAATGACACTGGAATATTCTATGTTTTCACGTTTAAAGTATTCTTCAAAATAAAATATTTGCTCCTTGATAAACTGATGTATATTGACCTCAGTAACTTTTAAACTTAAGTGTCCTTGTTCTAATTTTCTGAAATCAAGCAATTCATTCACCAGGTCGTTTAGTTTTTGAGAATTGTGATATACTGTTTTCAAAGATTTTTCTATTTTTTTTGGTAAACCTTTTTCTTCAAAAATCTTCTCAACAAATCCGGTAATTAAGGTTAAAGGAGTTCTAAATTCATGCGAGATATTGGTAAAAAACAACAACTTTGTTTTAGTTAACTGAGCTTCATTCTCCCGATTTATTTTCTCTACCGATAATTGATGTGACAGGTTTAGTTTATCAAAACGGTTCCGCATAAACATATAGCTAATTGCAAGAATTGAAAATAAATAGAAAACGAATGCATACCATCTTCTATAAATAGGTGCTATTATTTTTATTTTCAATTTGTTTTGAGCCAGTACTTCTTGTGTAATCGGGCTAATTGCCTGTATTCTTAAAGTGTAACTTCCTGCATCTAAATTGGTAAATGTAACAGAAGTTTGCTCTCTATAGTTTAGCCAATTCTCATGAAATCCCTCTAACATGACTCTGTATTCACTTTTAAGATCATCAACATAATTGCAAGTGGTATAATTGACCTTAAGCGACTTATGATCTGGCTGAAGGGTGATCTTATCCGTATAAATCATTGAATAGTCCAGTATATCTGTATGATCCCGGGGGCTGACAGGCTTGTTATTAACCTCGATAGATGAGAATAATAACCTCATTTGTTGTGGTACAGAAAAGAAATCACTCTCACTAAATGAAACAATCCCACTAATTCCACCTACAAATATTCGTTGATTGCTTAATAGTAATAAAGAGCGTTTGTTTAACTCTTTCAGCGGAAAACCCTCTTCTCTTTTATGATTAAAAAACTTACCTTCGGCAATATTATAGGCACTTAAGCCAGTCATGGTAGATATCCAGATCTTACCATCCTTACTATCCTTTATCTCATATAAAAAATTACTTTGAAGATCAGAATTCTCAGAAGTAAATGATGTTAAGC
>JAKSBD010000508.1 GCA_022361295.1 Bacteroidales bacterium | reverse complement strand
CACTTCTGATACCTGCCCTGCAGAGGTGGACAACAAATCACTGTTTTTTGTTGGTGCCACTACCTGTGCCGAAACCATTTGCCCCATACAGTGACTAAAAAGGAATAGGAATAAAAGTTTTTTCATATCTGTTAATTTTAATGGTGATTAATTTGCCTCTGCCCACGGGGGGCAGAGGCAAATGATTATTGTTTTGTGAATTTTTTGATTAAAACAGAGCTCTTGGTCTCGAGCATAAGAACATATACACCAGGCATAAGATGCTCAACATTAATGGCGTAATCAGACAAATGGTTGATTTCGTCAGAAAGAACCACACTACCTTTAGTATCTGTAATACTGTAGTTATTTACCTCAACACCACTTAAGCTTATGTATAAGTTCTCCTTCACCGGATTTGGATACAGTGCAATGACATCACTATCAACATCATCAATACCTACACGATGCTCTATAAAGACCGGGAAGCCGGTTTCAAGTGTTGCTCCCAGCTCATCGGTTGCTGTAACCTTTACATATACATAGCCCGGTTTAAGCGGAGCAAAGGCCAGTACAGCATCTGTCGATAATATTTCAGCTGCTTCATTTTGCTCAAAGTCAATAGAGAAGGTGACTGCATCTCCATCCGGATCTTCGATGTAATAGCTTAAATCGATTTTATAAGCCTCTTCTGTTTCAATGGCGAATACCTGCTCTCCGATCACTGTACTTTCCACAGGAGCGCGGTTCAAATCTGCAACGTCTACCTTTAATGAAAACACCGTAGCATTACCATGGCTGTCAGTGCCTGATACATTGAACTCGTGCTTACCGGCTCCATTAAAATCGGGGATAAACTCTATGTCTACCACATTATCAGTAATGGTATAACTAAAGTAAGGTACATCTTCATCAATGCTGATGGTAAAATCATCTCCCTCCTCATCGGTAACGATAAGCTGGTAGTTTAAGGTGTCTGTTTCATAGATGTTATAGTTCACCTCAAAACCATCCTTATACTGCGGACCTTTATTGCGGGTCAGAGAAACAGGCAATTCAAGTTCAGGTGTATATGGATCGTTAGTGCGGATAATCAACTTTGCCAGGTTGACACCTTGCTTTGCATAAGCTGAATTAAAGTCCAGGTTCAGGATTTGTTCTTCACCTGCTGATATTTCACCAATTTCTTCTGAATTAAGAATACTCCATGCATTCCCTCCAGCTTCAATTTCACCGGCCCTTACAATCCAACCCATGGTGCCATAACCTTGCTCTGTAGTTTCAAACATATCGGTTCCATCTCCAAAGTAAAAGCGCTGATACACTTCTTCTTCACCATTAAATGTTCCCTGCGGGTAAGCAATAAATTCGTCGTATTTAAATTCGATGAAGAATTTCTCTCCCGGGAAGAAATACAGTGGCTCATCCAACTCAATGGTCACCATTTCACCAGCCGATGAACCGGCATCTGCAACATGATGATATCGTTGTGTATATAACTCCTGACACTCGAAATAGTCTTCAGACCCACCAAGAATCCTGATATTGACATATGTATCCAGCATATCACCCCACGCATACCAGGTCATCACATGAGACAGATTAAAACCATCTTCAGGTGCATAAAATCCTGTGGCCGAAGTAAAACTAATATTGTTTGAACCAAACCCTACATTTCCGGCGGAACCTGTTGATTGTTCATACTGAAGAACACGATTTAAGTCAATTTCTTCTGTAGTGCTCTTAAGATCCTTTAGGTTCGTAACATCTGCTTTCTCTATTTTCGACACATCTCCAGAAGGCATTCGTCCGGACTTTAATATCGATTGAGAGTTTGTTAAAACAGGTGTCAGGTTGCGTTCAAATACCATTCCTATCTCATAGGTCAAATCCATTGAGCCATTAATATTATCAATTACAAAGGTTCGCGATTCTTCATGCTCATTGGTATTAGCATAAACGTGCACGCCTTCTGATTGGATATTAACATCAGGTGGTAAAGTGAAGACGGCAGAAACCGGAATCTTTATAACCCCTACTTCAACATCGCAATAAACCAATATGGTGTCATTAACTAATGCTTCCTGCATTGGCGTTATTCTCAGGTTAAAGCTTTCACGCGCTAATGGTTTCAAGGTATAGTTAATTCGCTTGCGTGATATATCAACCCAGCCATCTTCGGCACTGGCACTTCCAAACTTATTGTCATCGCCCATCACCACGGCACTGTTGATACCCGACTGCAGCCTGACATTGCTTATCAGCAGGTTTCGTGTCCCATTATTGGCCAATGTAAATCCATAATCAAACCGCTTATAAGGCGATGAATAACCTTCATTGTCATGATCAATAATCATGATTTCGCCTAACTGTAAGGTGTCATTGACAACAATACTGTCTTTACCTGTCACATCCAATGTAACCGGAATTTTAAACCCTGGATCAGATGGCGTATTATTTTGAAACTCCAGCTCATCATAATACTGTCCACCATAAATTGACTGAGCACTTAAATGCACATCAAAATCGCGTGTACTTTGAGCCTGTACCTCATATGTTTCGTTAGGCAGGAAGGTCACAATGGTTCCATCCTTAATCACCCCGGTCGTTTTGGCAGATACCTGTACACCTTTTGTTCCATCCTGGTTTTCAATACCCACCAACGAACCGTTAAGAATGATATAGGCCAGCCCCTCCTCTTCCATCTCATAGAAATACTTAATGGTTCCATTCTTAAACATCCATATCTCTACCGAAATTGGCTTTCCTCCACCATTGGAACCCATGTCCTGGTACCTTACTACAAATTTGTCGTCGTAAGCCTTGGTGTATATACCGGATAGTGGATAATAGTTGGGATTAGACAGGCCGTTAAATCCAAACATAGGAGCCAGATAGGTGTTAACACCAGCCTCATTGGGAATAAAATAACCTGGTCCCCACTCTCGTGTTTCCTGATCGGGCACAAATGTAATAATTCCGGTAATACCCAAATAAAGCGTATCGTATTGCTGACCATAAAAACTAACTTCGAAAGGCATAGGAACTGTCATCCAAAAAGTAGAAGGATCTAATATATCACCTGGTGTTTCCAGTTTCGTTCCTGTTTCTACAACATCCGTTTTTGTAAAATATGGTGAATTAAGATCGTGTTCAATGGTGTAAGTATAATCCACCTCAACACCATTTGATGTGACTGATGATGGCAATACATGCATCCACTCATTACCTACCGGAGTTACCTGCATGGTATTTAAACCGGTATTATTTATGCTAACTGTTACTGATTCAGTATCACCATGATTCAGAGACTGAATAATTTCATTATGACTTGCTGAGATAACCGGAGCTTCCACAACAGTGCAGCTAACATCGAGCTGATAAGTTTGTCCGTTTTCAGCGGTAAAAGTCAATACATCTGTTTTTTCACCTAATTCATCGGCAACAACTGTTATTGTGTACTCAGAGAAGGTTCCCGGTCGTAACTCAACCGGCATGTATCCGTCAATTGCAAACACGCCATTACTAAACTCCATGGTACTAAACCTGCCAATAGCTTTGCCGTCGTTACCAACTCTCAGCATTATTGACTTAGTAGCGCCCTGAAATACATTCCCAAAATCAAGTACCTGCGGCTCAAAAGTGAAGTTCGCTTCACCACCAGTGGTAATATTCATACTGATTGTATGCGCTACCGGATTATTTAGCGGATCATTGCTGACAACATTTATGCGTTCTTCAAAATCGGCCACATATAGTTCCTGTGTGCTTCCGGTATAGCTGATGGATACAGATTCTCCCACATTGACAGTACCATAAGGATTAGTCACATTGGTAAGTACTCCTAAACCAGGGTTTTTAAAATAAATCTGCTTCCCTGTAGCCGGAAAAACACCTTCAATAAAAGGATGCGTCCCTTTTGATCCGTATCCATTAAGTACCAGGCGATCATCAACATCATTATCTTCGATCATAATCAATGTACTGGCACGGTTAAAGCCAAGATTGCGGGTACCAAGCACATCACCTAAGTCTTTATAATTAAAATCAATGTCACCATTTTGATGAAGCACAATCTGGAAGCTAATGTTCTCATCCAGCCAGCCAATACCACCAACTATATTATCATCATAATAATAACTGCCGTGGATAACATCCTGATATTGTAATATAAACTTGCCCGGAAACTTCTGGTAATAGATTTTTCCGCCCAGATTAAGGTCAAAAGGCATACCCCAGGCTGAGATTAATTTGCTTGGCTGAGCTGTACTTTTGTAACCAGCCGGTTTAGCATTAAACCAACCATTTTTAGCTAACGCAACAGCTCCCTGTGTAGTAATATAACAGGTATCGTATTCATTACCGAAATATGGGAAACTAAATCCAAGCAATACATCTTTGAATATGACACTCCCATCGAGTCTGAAGTGATCCGTGATATCTTCACCTGTATACTGAATATCTTCCCATTCAAATGCAGGCTGCTCATTAACCGATTCATTGTGACTGCCGATATATCCGAATTTATGAATGGAATTAGGATCAAAATCTGGCATATTGGAACCATCTGCAAACTTAGGGATGTAATAACGCAGCGGATAATCTCCGTCATTGGTTAGAGTAAACTCACCAGAGAAATCATCGCCCAGGTTTAAATCAGGAAACTCTCTTACCTCTGGTGTTATAACCGCCTTTGCAGGCTTTGTCCCGGCACCGTATAAAATAAATGAATGCGATTGTCCGTCAGGATCACTGATGGTAACTTTTGAATTGATGGCCCCCTCTTTACTTGGTGCAAAAACAAATGACAAGGTAGTGGAGCGCTCACCATTAATCACATTTGGCATTGAACCAAGCAGTTCAAAATCGGCATCAGCAATATCAATTGACAAGGCATTGGCATTGTTACCAAAAGCACCTAATCCTATATTGGAAATAGTAATACTTTGAGTGGCATTTTCACCGATAAAGACATTCCCAAAATTTACTATATCATCACTTTGTAACTGGTGTTTCTGACCTGTTACATTAAAATCGAGCAAAAGGGTTTCCCAGTTATTTTCGTAGCCCTTGCCAAATACTTCAATATTTGTTTTATAATTACCATTGATCAGCTTAGCAGCATTGATAGTCAGGTCAACCATTTTACTCTCATCAACATTCAGGTAACCACTTGTTGGTGTAACCTTTACATATGGTTCCAACTCCACCAGATTATTAAGAGCAATCACATCCCAAACTTTGGTATAATCATAATACACATCCTTCAGCAAATCCCAGCTGGCCCCCTGATCGGTACTAAAGTAGGAGTAATCGGCAGATGCCAGTGTTAAGCCCTGTGATGCCAGGAAAGGATACTTATGCCCCGGAGGCACATGCACTACCAGAAAGAACTCATCACCTTCTTCAAAAAACATCTGTTTATCAAAGTCAATGGCTTCAAAGGACACTCCTTCATTTGAAACACTGAAGGCCTGTGAATGAATCAAACGAGCTGTTCGTAAATCACTTCCTTCATATACCTCTGCATATAATGGCTCTTTGGGTAATTCATTAAAGTAAAAGCCCACCTCAACACCTGTCAGGTTCCAGCCTATTGGGTTAAATATTTTAAAATGTGTGGCCGATGAGTTGGGATAATCAGTATTAGACTCACCAACGGCTGCCAATGTTTGAAGCAAAAGGTCAGCATCAAAATAATGCATGTACCTGTCTTCCGGCTTTTGAGCGTATGGACTGACCATGGCTCCGGCAGAAACAGCATTGCTCTCTACCTGAGGCATGGTGACGTTTAACGTATTAACATCATAAAGCTTTCTGGGCTCTATGGTTGTATAAGTATCAATATTTTCAACATGGCGTGTAACAATATCCCATTTCAGTAGACCTTCACCGGTATTTGTAATGGTCATCTGCTGGTGCGATAATGTATCTGTATTAACATCAATGTCAAAATTAAGTACCTGATTATCGAGCGAGATTTGTGGCCCGTTGTTGGTGGTAACATTGATAACATCAGATAATTCTGACTCATTTCCCCATCTGTCAATGGCTGAAACGGCCACATTGTATGTCGTATTAGGTTCAAGGCTTTTTAATTCGTAACTGAATTGATCTCCGGCATTAGCTGTAGAGTTGATACGTATCTGCTCTGCATTATCCGTCCAGTTTTCTGTGTTGGTTTCGGTAGAATAATATAGTTTGAAATAGCGCGGATTTTCATCATCACCATCAACCGGCACTGTCCATTTAAAATAGGCAAAAGTACCGGATACACCCGCATCGTTAAAATCGTTGATCTTATCAGGGGCAATACCGTTATCCTCCTGCAGTGCCAGGTGGGCATCAATAGCACCCAATCCTACCTTGCCCTGATAGTTGAGGTTTACCTGCATTGTGTCAATGACATTAACACCACCAAGCAGGCGCGACACCAACATGTCCTTATCAAAATCGGCACCTTTATATTCCGAAACAATTAAACCGGCTACACCAGACACATGCGGACAAGCCATTGATGTTCCATCGTAGAAACCATACTCGTTGCCCGGCATAGTACTAAGTATACCGTTACTCTGGCCATTGTCAACATTACCGCCCGGAGCAGAAATATCTAACCAGGTACCATAATTAGAATATGGCACCACCTCATTATCTTTACCATGAGATGCCACCGCAATAACCTTGTCGTAACAACCCGGCCAGTAGTTACCTTCATGACCGTTGTTACCGGCTGCGAAAATAACCACACCACCCGTCATCGGGCTGTTGTCATACTGACCGGCCTCTTCTATAAAATAGTCGATGGCATCAAGGATAGATTGTTCATAGATATCAGGCTCATTCCATCCCCAGCTGTTTTGTGCAATAACAGCACCATTGTCGGCTGCATATACAAATGCCGCTTCGGCACTACCGGCACCGCTATCCGACATTATCATACATGACATAATACGTACCCCGTCATTATTACCGGAGCCACCGGCAACACCTGCTACTCCAATCCCGTTATTATTCACTGCAGCAACAGTACCGGCTACATGTGTTCCATGGTTCAGCGGTTTTACATCGCCTTCCATATTCACAAAATCAAATCCGTAAATATCATCGATATAACCATTGCCATCACTGTCTTCTCCGGGGGTGCCGTTCAGCTCTGCTTCATTAACCCACATATTGGCAGCTAAATCTTCGTGGCGGTAGTCAACGCCCTGATCAATCACGGCTACAATTACATCCGGATGTCCCACCTGTGTTTCCCAGGCTTTCAAAAGATTAATATCTGCCCCTGGTGTTCCCGGATTATTTTCTGTGTTGTGATAATGCCACTGCTCATCAAAACGAGGATCGTCAAATGGAGACGATGCTGCTGATGAGTTGAATGTTTCTGTACCGGCTGGTGTAATATTATATGGTACCAGGCTCTTTTCGTAAAAAGGTTCGGCTTGTTCTATCTCCGATAAATCACCATAAGCCCTGATAACCTGGTCTATTTCTGCCTCTGATTCTACTTCGACCGTATACCACAGGTGTAAACCATGTTTTTGATGTTTATGATCATGTTTTGCCGAATAAGGAAACAAACGTTTCATTGTAACGGCCTGGTACTGGATATTTAAATAGTCAATAGCTTGTATACCAACTGTGGAATACCCATTTACCGTGGAAGATTTAAGACCGGCAGGATCTGCAACCAGTGTCGGCTTAAGCTTTATTTTAAAGGCTCCCTGGAGTTGGCCGTTTTTATATGTACCTATCTTTTGCGAGTAACCCATATTCGCAACAAGCAAGACAAGTAGCATTACTAAGTACTTTTTTAAATGCGTAGATTTATTCATTTTGTTGATTTTAAGAACGTGACTTCTTTTTAGTATTTGTTGTTTTCTGTTTTGATGCTAATCGCTCAAGAAGCTTTTTAAAAACCTTATTTTCTTCTTCTCGCTTTTTGATCAATCGGTAGATTTCCTTATCGCTTATCTCGCTGCACATCCTTGGTATATTTCAGTTAGACATTAAGAACTTGATGCAAAACAGCGATATAAATGGAGGATCATCAAAAAAGTGACCGTCTCAGGACTTCTCATATCCGTCACAAAACCTCAGCATAGTGACGTTATTAAGGAATTCTACAACACACGCACCTCTCACACCGAACCATAGGCAGCTGATATACAGCCCCATATCACCTCACACTTAAGATTTGGATAAAAAATGATTATCCGGAGAAGATTACGTCAAGTTGGAATTATTAATTACTTTAGATCTTGTGAAGTTGTAATTAGAAAGTAAGAGTTGTGAAATTAAAGCGCCATATTCCAGTTTTGATAATAGGTATATACTACACCTTGTTTAGTATCTATGCTGTAAATTCTAATGCCGGTAACGTGGTGAAAGAAGATAGTCTGACGTTCCTGTTGGGGAAAGAAAAGGATACCGATAAGAAGCTTGCCATATTGTTAGAGCTAACCAACCTTACGCGTAAGTATGACCTGAAGAAATCATTGGTATTCGGAACAACAGGCGAGCAGCTGGCCAAAGATGAACATGAAGACTCCTTAATGGCACAATTTCAACTTGAAAACGGAGCTACCAACTACTACCTGGGCGACTATGACGAGGCACTGGAAGATTACCTGAATGCCATTGATCAATTTACCATCCAGAATAATAATGTGGGACTGGTGCGCAGTTATAATAACATTGGTATGATATACGATCGTATTGAAAACTACGATAAAGCTATTGATTACTACCGGCAAGCCAATCACCATTATAACTTATGCAACGAAGTCGAACAAAAAACATACAGGCGCTTCCTGTCACAGATATATAATAACATAGCCAGCGCTTATGAGAGCCTGGGAAAAGATGAAGAAGCGATTACCTATTATGAAAATTCCCTTGCCGTTGCTGAGGAGATTAATTTCAGGCATATAATCGGCTCCATATACAACAACCTTGGTAAAATTGAAATCTTTAACGGCAATTACGATGCCGCGAAGGAGCATTTATATAAAGCCATTAAAATAAGGCAAGAAGATAATGAGATGGAGGGACTGGCCAAATCCTATTACTTCCTGTCAAGTTATTACAAGGAAACAAATAATCTGGATAGTGCTGAATGGGCTGCTAAAAAGTCTTTAGATATTGCCAACAGAGTGAGTTTGCTTGAATCGCAGAAAATATCACATATGTTTTTATATGAGATATACGAGTCAAAAGGCATGCTGAAGGAAGCCCTTGACCAACATAAGCAATTTAAATTAATAAGTGATAGTATTATTAATGAGCAGAAGGTAAATCAGCTATCGCAATTGCAGATCTCGTATGAGGTAAAGCAAATAGAAGAAGAAAACATGCTCGAAAAAGCAAGAATGCGTTCATTTTATACGATGCTGATAATTATCCTGTCGGCTATTCTGCTTATATCCATTCTTGTGCTTGTTATTCTTCGTATGCAAAAGAAAAAGGTGCAACTGGAGAATTCTAAACTTGAAATTGAAGTAGAAACGAAAAACCGGGAGTTGACCACCAATGTGATGTACCTGGTTCAGAAGAATGAGCTACTTAATAATGTTGCTAAAAATTTGATTACGCTTAAGGATAAGCTTAATGATGAGAACAAAACTCCTTTACAGCATATTATTTATAATCTCCAGTCGCAAACTGATAATGAGGTATGGCAGGAGTTTCAACTGCGCTTTAACCAGGTGCACAATGAGTTTTATGAGCGCATAAGGGAAAAGCATCCTGAGATTACACCTTCAGAGGAACGACTTTGTGCATTGCTGAGATTAAACATGACCTCAAAGGAGATTGCTGCCATCACACACCAGACTGTGAGAGGTGTAGAGGTGGCACGGGGGCGCTTGCGAAAGCGACTGAACCTGACAGGAACGGACACTAACCTGGTGAGTTATTTGGAGGGGTTTTAAACCACTGTGATTAATATTGGTGGAACCACGGATGGCACGGATTTACATGGATTTTGTTGTGTACTAAATTTATTAAACCACTGAATACACAGAATTTATTTTATTAAAAAGGGTGGAACCACGGATTACACAGGATTACACGGAGGTGGTTGTGTACTATAATTATTAAACCTCAGATTACACAGAATTACACGGAAGTGGTTGTGGTGAAAAAGGGAGGAACCACGGATTACACAGGATT
>JAKSBD010000151.1 GCA_022361295.1 Bacteroidales bacterium | reverse complement strand
ATATTTGGTGAGCAGCTTAAAAACGCCAGATTTAAAATACTGAACTTCTCTGATCATCATTTTCCATTAAATGGTTACACTGCTTTTTGGCTTTTGGCCGAATCGCATTTAGCATTGCACACTTTTACCGACAAAGGATGGTGCTATATTGAGTTAAGCAGTTGTAACAAAGAAAAGGCGCTGCACTTTAAAGAAACGTGTGAAATGCTTCCACACGCATTAAAATGGAACAATGAGCTTGAAGAGTTATGTTGCGAAACAAACGTTGACGTTAACAATTAACAGAATATGGTATGAAGAAAAAACTCGGATTAGCTGTTGGATTAGTTGTTTACCTCTGTCTGATATATTTAATTTCTGTACTTGAAAAAGGTGATGCCAATGCCAATATAAAATCCCTCACCGATGCGCTTTGGTATACAATTGTAACTTTAACAACAGTAGGTTACGGAGATTTTTACCCGGTCACTCCCTTAGGTAAAATAGCCGGTTTATTTGTAATTCTTGGCAGCCTGGGAGTGATAGGCTTCTTCATTGGTGAAATTAGCAGTAGAATAAACATTTATATGGAAAAGAAGAAAACAGGGTTCTTCGGAACAGATTTCGAAAACCACTACGTTATTATTGGATGGAGCGAATTTGGACGAAAAGTTGCTGATCAGGTTTTTCCTGCCGGGCATAAAATCGCCTTTGTTACCAATTCTAAGAATGATCTGGAGTTAATAAAGGATTTATACCAGCATGATCAATGCTTTGGTATGTTTGCCGATTATAATAACATGCAGGCCTATGACAAGGTTAATATTTTAAAAAGCAAAGCCGTCTTTGTCAATTTCATAGAAGACACTGAGACCCTGGTGTTTGTTCTTAACCTTAAAAAGGCCTTCCCAAACCTGAACATCATTGTTAACTGCAGCAATCCTAACCTTAAAGAAACACTTATTAATACAGGGATTAATCACGTTGTATCACGAAGCGAGGTGGCTTCACGCATGGTGGCAAGCTACCTGTTTGAACCACATGTGGCCGAGTACACTGAAGATTTAATTTCAACAAGTATAAGACAGGATGATCAGGATATTCAGCAATTCAAAATCACTGAAGACAATCCTTACCTTGGTAAAAGCTATATCGATGCATTTGTTGAGATGAAAAAGAATTTGAATGTCATTCTTATCGGTCTGGTCATAGGTAATAAGGTGAATAAAAACCCCAAAGACGACCAAATACTGGAAAAAGGCCAATACATGATCATTATCTCATGCGGAAGTGATAAAAAAGTTATTGAGGAGACCTTTGGTGTTCAGGAAGGCATTTAGATACCTGATATTTATAAAAGACATAAGATAAAAGACACAGACTATTTAAAAGCATATATCCGGTAGTTATCGGAATATCTTGATACTTGATACTTTTAAAAAACACGATACAGAAATCAGACGCTGAGAAACTACCAATGTCCCGAAGGGACTAAAAGAGAATAACCACCGGTAAAGCCGGTGGCAGTCAACGCAAAAACCATCATCCACGTAAGGGGTGAACCTTTTAGTGTTCGAAAAGAAGTTTTGGAGAATATTTTTTTATTTAGCTTGCCCCTGATGTTGGTGACAATAACCATTGGTAGTACTTGTTTTTCGTTTACACCTACTACCACTTTGGGTTAAACCTTTACATTGTGCAGAAGTACCTTCCGAAGTCACTTTACTTGTCCCTTTAAATTCGTTAAAAGCCCAATCACTATAATCATTATCCGCTTCCAGTTTTTCTTCAATTTCATCCTCCAACTGATAAAAGAAATCCACACCAGTCCTGGCTTCAATAGCATCAACAGTTTCAACATAATCCTGCACCTTACCTGTTAACTTTTCATTAGCCATACAAAACCCTATCATCTTATTATCTGACGGACTGTAAATTACTTTGTAATAGAAATTTGGAATCAAAACTGAATTAGTACCGATGTGACCTTTGTCGGAACTCAAAATACCACCTGTCACCACATAGATTTCACCTTTTTCAAAAGCCCACTGACGAACCACAGCTTCAAGGGTCTTCCATTTACCCCGATTGAAGCCAGGGTCTTGAGCTGACATGTTAGACATGTAAAAGCTTTCTGACATTGCAACTTTACTATGCTTAAAATCAGCAGCCGGTGCCAGATGACCACGGTCATAGCCTGAGCTTTTATAATCTTCTAATGTGGCACTTCCGGTGGAAACTTTAGGATCTTCACGAAAATTATCTGTTCGTGAAATATTTCCACAAATCATTTCTTTTGTAAGCCTGTAATACACCCAGGATGGCTGTTCTGCACCTTCATGGTAATCCAACGAATAGCAGGCATGTTTAATTAATTCACCAGACGCTTCAGGTTGGTATTGGGCAAATAGTGTTAATGGCAATAGTGCCAGTATCAAAATAAGATTCTTCATATATAATGACAATTACAGTTCTGGTCTATAAATATAATCTTCTCTGTTTAACCAAGTATGTTATTGGATGATTCCAGTAACTAAGACACAATAGTATCTAATGTAAGTTTGTTAATTGAACAGATCAGAACTGAAGTAAGTTGTTTCTATATAAAAACAAAAAAAGCGCCCAGGATGGAAGCTCCCGAACGCCTTTATTTTCAATGTGGAGAATAGCGGAATCGAACCGCTGACCTTTTGACTGCCAGTCAGAGAAATTGAGAATCCATACAAATTAATAAAATTCTATACAAATGATATAGAGTGTTTTATGAGGTTTTTATTTCGAGATGATTTATAAATATCGTAAATTTGCTTGCAAACCGCTTGCAAATATCACCATTTGCAAGCCAAAAATCTTCGGTTATGGCTTCAAATGTAAAAATCATCTTAGACAAACGCAGACAAAAACAGGATTTAACTTACCCCCTGATCCTTCGTTTTATCCACAACCGCAAAAGCGTATCAATCCCCTTGGGCTACTCTCTCCT
>JAKSBD010000192.1 GCA_022361295.1 Bacteroidales bacterium | reverse complement strand
TTGGAAAGTTTTACCAATGCCTTTGCTTTTGTTTGAGCAGTCATCCATTCCAAACCGTTTATTTCACAAAACCGATATGTTTGTCCATCTCGCTCATCAATCCACGTGCCCCATTTACCTCTAAAACGGATATCAACTGTATCAGATGCTGTTAACCCGTCCAACTCTACATTCCAAATAAGCGTGTAACTTGTATCGGCTACTCCTTTGAATAATGAGTTAGGATTATTAGCAGTAACAACTGTAGAAGGATGCCCTTGATGCACTTCCCACATACCTGTGGCTCCGGCTGGCAGAAAACCTTCAAGAGTGAAAAATTTATCATCTTCCAAACCTGAGTTGGTTTTAATGTCCAATTTATCATTACCTGCAAAGACCGTAAATTCATCGGTTGAGAAAGTAATTGTGCTGCTTTCTTGCGCCTCACCATACGTCAGAGTCCAGGAAACAGTATATGTTTCTTTTGCTTTTCCAATGAACTCAGCATTAGCTTGATCGGCTTGCTCAATTCTACCTCCTTCACCACTTGTTATTTCCCATTTCCCGACAGCACCGAATTTGGCCTCTTCAGCTTTCAGGTATAATGAGATTTTACCTGTGATAGTATCTGTTAATGAGTTATTAATAACTGGTATCATCTTTTTAAAAGACACATCAATTAAACTCGTTTCATAACTATCTCCATTACTGAGCTCCCACCCAAGGAGGTAGCTCTGACCTGGTTCGCCAAAAAACTTTGTTTTTGGGTCATTTACATCTTCGAAACGTCCGTTATCGCCTGAATATATCCGCCATATACCTGTTTCATTTTCACGCACAGCTGATGCTCCAAGGGTCACAACATAGCCATCGTTTTCAATATCAATAAAACTACTCCCTGCATCCGGATTTAAAGCCGGTTTTTCATCATCTTTTTGGCAAGCAATTAAACCTGCCATTAACAAAGTGACTGTGAGGGCTTGATAAAATAATCGTTTCATCTTTTACCTATTAATTGTTAATAATACAGGTTAATACCCTTTATTTTGCTCGTTATCAGTAATCTTGGAATTTGTATCAATCTCTGATTGTGGTATTGGTAATGTAAAACGATAATAATCTTCGTCCTCTGGTCCAAAATCGAAACGGGCCCAATGGTCGCCTTCACGTTTAAAATGCTGTTGGCGTCGTTTAATATCATTCCAACGTAAGCCCTCGCCAAACAACTCTTTACGACGTTCAATAAGTATTTCATCGATTAGCTCTTGTCCGCTTTTGGTGCTTTTACCCACATTAGCAATACGAGCTGATTGCACAGTATATAAAGCCTCACGCGCATCAGTATAGTTGCCTAATTCTGCCTCACACTCAGCTTCAATCAAATGCATTTCTGATGCTCTAATACTAATGCGTTCAGCATTACCAACTGACCCATTATGCGCAAACTTTAAGATTAGGTAACGATCTGGATCAATTTGTTCCTCTTTAAGAAAGAAAGCCGAACGATAATCGGATGTAGTGAACATCTTTACAAATTCATCATTAGCCCTAACCGAACTATAACCAGCTTCAGGCCAATAAAACGATGGCAACGACATGTATATAGGGTTATCATCGGCAGTATAAGCAATGGTAAAAATGGTTTCGCGATTACGATAATTAAAGCCACTATACATTTCATTTATAGTCATTAATTCCATGTCTTTATGAGCTTCGGTTGCCATATCACGTGCTTTTTCCCACTCCTCCATATCTAAATAAGTACGTGCCAAAACAGCTTGCGCCGCACGCTTATCGAAAAATCCTTTGTTAGTATATTGGGGAAGCAGATCAATAGCTGATAATAAATCGCTTTCAATTTGCAGGTAAATCTCCTCTACTGTTGCACGAGGGAAATCCTCGTCATCATAATTAATTACTTTATTGGCATTTAATATGCCTAATACTTCTTTATCGGCACTATAAGCCGGAGCATACATTTGTATCAGCTTAAGCATACTGTATGCTCGTATTACTTTAGCTTCACCTTCCAACTTTTCTTTTTCTTCCTCAGTTGCATCTGGAATTAAACTGGCATTTTCGATAATTTTATTAGCCTCAAAAATAACTTTGTAAGCTACTCCCCATGGATTTTCGACATAAGTATATGTAGGCAAGACATTGAGTTGGTATACCGATACAAACCAATTCCAGTTATCAACTGAATTGATCATTACATCCTCCCCCATAACATCAGACATTAAGGTTGTCCACATACCCTCAAAGTAATAGGTACTTAATTGGTCGTATGCTCCTGTTAATGCTGACTGAGCTGTTACGATTGAATTAAAAACGTCATCAGATGGTAATGCATCTGTTGGTGCTGTTTCCAGAAAGTCATTATTACAGGACCAGCTCAGGCCTATAATAGCCACCAATACTGCAGACTTTAAATATTTAAATATTTTCATTTTAAATTCGTTTTAGTTAAAGGTGTTTTTTACAAATCCATTTTTAATCCAAAAGTGAAAACTTTGGTACCCGGTATTGAGTTGCTTGTTGTACCATTAAGAGCTCCTTCCGGGTCAAAACCTTTATAACCGGTAACAGTCCATAAGTTTTCGCCAGAAACAAACATCCTTAAACCCTTCATTTTTATTCGCTTACAGGCAGATTCGGGTAGTTGATACGATAGTGTAATATTTTTTAAACGCAGGTAGGATGCATCTTCCAAAAATCTGGTTGACATTTGATTACCCCCATCCTGAGAATTAACAACATAACGTGGCACATTGGTATAACGGTTATTAGGTGTCCAGGCTTCACCAGCATCGCTTGCTAAATTATTACCTGGTTGTGTACCATCATGCATGTTAGCGGCATAGTCGTAATTATATACCTGCCCACCAACATTGTAGTAGAAGTAAAAACTTAAATCGACGTTTTTATAG
>JAKSBD010000351.1 GCA_022361295.1 Bacteroidales bacterium | reverse complement strand
TGATCCCTTAGATATTCTTGTTCTGACTGAAAAAGATATTCCACATGGAGATATCATCGCTGAAGTGATTCCGATTGGAGGCTTTCGCATGATTGACGGAGATGCAGCAGATGATAAAATTGTTTCTGTATTGAAAGGAGATGTGGTTTATGGAGAAATCAACGATGTAAGCGAGTTGCCTGAATTGGTTATAACTCGTTTAAAGCATTACTTCCTGACCTATAAAGATATGCCTGGTGCCAGCAATAATTGTGAAATTACACATGTTTATGGCGCAGATGAAGCATACAAAGTAATTGAGCTGTCATTACTCGATTATGAAAAAAAGTTCGAAGGCTTAAGTGTGGCTTTACAGAATTATTAGAACTATAATGATGGATTATCTTTAAATTGTTACCCTGACCTCATGAATTTGTATTAGTCAAATTAAAATATTCGATACAAACCATAATTCTTAGTATTACAATACACTTGGCTGTATATTAAAAGCCTCTTTTTGTTTGTCCTCATTTTTCTCCCGACATTTAATACGAGTTAGCTTTATGCAATTTCAATAGGTGGGTGGCATCATAGTAACATAAGGTTATCAGTTTTTACTCTCTGATAGTGGCTTCAATCTAAAAGAATATCTGCACTCGCTAAAATAGAGAACGATTCCCAGTATTATACAATTGAAAGTCAAACACCCCATAAAATTTTATTCAAAAGAGCTTAACCAACAGTTTAGTTTTAAGGTTGTAGTTTCCAAATGAAGAAACTGTGTGGCTACATTTTTGAAAAATGTCTATTTTGCAGTTGTCTGATAAGGGGTAAGGCTACAATTAATGAAGGATAAGGCCCGTATTTCATTTGTAAATAGACTATATTTACTTCGTATGGATTAAGATAATTACATTCTTTAATAAATGGATGGAATGAGATTTAAGTTTGTATTTGCTATTATATTGTTATTAAATTTAGTTGAGAATACATTTGTGTATGGTAAACAAAGTGATAATCCGATTAATAAACAGATTTTTACCATACATGATTACAGTAAACACCCTTTAAAAAGTGGAGCGGATTTTCAGTCAAAGCTTCGAAAGAGTTTGAAAAAAACAAAGGTGGGAGCGATAGTTAGTTTAAAAACCGTTAATAATGAATTGTTCTTATATAATGACGATGAAGATCAAGTGTCTGCTAGTTATTTTATTGATGTATTAGTAGATGTTATTGTTAATAAAAAGCAGTATATAATTCCAATAATCATTGATTATGATGGCGACTTAAGCTTTTTAAAGAGTGTTTTTGAAGAGTCAAAATTAGATGATTATCTTATTGATTTAGATGTTAATGAGCCGAACCCTACATTGTCATTTTTTACTTCCAAAGGGAAGCGCTTATTGATTTTTGTCCAACATCCGAACCAGACGAGAAAGGATATTAAGGGATTCAATAATTATGATGATCATATAATAGATAGTGCAAGTTCGATAAAACAGAGTGAGTCACTACTATTTTATATGATTAAGAATTTAAATGATAAGAAGTCTTTGGATAGTTTATCAGACTATCATTATTATGGAGGAGAAGTCGACTATGTCAATGCTATAACCAATGAATGGAAAAGAACTGGTATATTTCCTTCTTTTCTTTTAACATCACAGATGGAAGGTGAAACTCGTTCAATAATGGAGGCAATAAATAATACGCCAAAAATTGAAGGGAAAATTGTTTCAACAGATACTTTGTTTAATTCTGAGTATGTTTCCTGGAAGGAATATCCCGGCTCAAAAACACCATTAAATTTTTGTTTACCTTTTGAAAGAGGAGTAGTAGATAAGCTGTCGCCCGATTTGCCTGGATATAAGTTTAATCCGGTTAGTGTCTCTTTAGATGGATATGATGATAATTCACCTTTTTTTATTCGTGCTGAGAAATATGAATTAAGTGATATGTTGTCAGGGTTTTACACGTTTAATGAAAACTTCAAAGATCAAACGGGAAGAAATAATCCTATTGGGAATTATGGAGTACAGGTGGTTGATGATGTAGAAAGAGGGAGTGTTGCATCTTTTTTAACAGGTAATTTTATTGAGTTACCTAAAGCAAGCCAATATGATATTCAGAATAATAGCATGACTATTTCTGTATGGGTAAATTTCTTACCTACAGACAATGAATATATAGCAGTTTTAGGAGGAAGCCAAGGTATTTACAGGAGAGGTTTACAATTAGCTATTCGCCAGCAAAAGGCATATTTTGGTTTTTGGAGTTTAGATATTCACGGGAAGTCTGCATTAAAACCGAATCGATGGTATCACATAGTAGCCCGATATGATAAAGCATCTAAAACTGTTTCGTTGTTTGTAAATGGGGAGAAAGAAGCTGAGTCCGATAACTTTTTATCATATTTAGGTAGTGGGAATTTATTTATTGGTCGATCGGCTCGTGGACATACCTATGCGGGGAAGATTGATGACTTAATTATATGGAACAGATCACTTGGGAATGATGAAATAGAAAAATTATATAATAACAAAGAGATAGAGGTATTCAATTATAGGGTTATAGCAATTGTTGTTATAAGTTTTCTTCTTTTGTCCCTAATTGCTTTGGGAATTGTTTTGATAAGAAAGTGGAAACACAAACATATCATTGATGACACTTCTGATTCTGATAGTGAATTCCAGTTGAAAATATATTTATTTGGAGGTTTTTGTATAGAGCTTAATACAGGAGAGGATATAACAAAACAAATTTCACCAAAAGGTAGAGAAATCCTCATACTGTTAATTCTTAATTATATACTTAATCCAGGACAAAGTATTTCATCAAAAGAGGTAGCAGCTTTAATTTGGAAAGATATGTCTACGGATAAGGCTTTAAATAATCGGCGTGTAACTACCAGTAGATTAAATAAAAGTCTTAATGAGATTGAAGGATTAAATTTGATAATTGATGACAATAATAATATCCAACTTATTGTTGGTGATTCTGTTTGGATAGACTTTGAAGTATTTAATAAATTTCCCAAAGACGAATTCAAAGCTCATATAACCCCTGTTTTAGAAATTATCTCCCGAGGAGTGTTTTTAAAAAATCAAAAGGCTGAATGGATGGATGCTTATATTTCTGATGTGTATCAGAAGGTTATGGATGGATTAATCGAATTGTTGAAAGAAAATGAACTAAAGCCTGAAGCCTTAATAAAAACTGCAAACCTCTTATTACAACGAGAACCGACTTGTGAGGAGGCGATGATTTTTTTAGTTAGATACTATAAAAAATCAGACAAGCACCATTTGGCAGAGCTAACTTATAGGCATTTTTGTGAAAACTACAATACTTACTACGAAGAAGATTACAATGTTCAGTTAAGTGAACTTTAATTATTAGAATATAATTTCAAGAGTATTTTTACCTCAATGAAGTGTAATCTTGAGCATAAATTCAGGTTACAAATGGCTTAACTTGTTTAAATATCTAAAATTTAATTTAAAAAAATACACCATTTGTAAGTGGCAGATAAGGTGTGTTTTAACATTTTAATTTGTGTTTTGTAATGCCTTTTGTAATGCCTACTAATGCTATTGCTATTAGTAGGCATTTATATTTGAACCTGAATTATAAGCTAAAAAAAATCCAAGGTTTAATCAGATAGAAACTTACAATTACTTCTATTGAAAAAATTACTTAAATGAAAAAAATCGGTCTATTACTTAGCATACTTTTATGTGCTGTAGTTATAAGCGAGGCGCAGATTCTTATTAAAGGAACTGTTACTAGTTTTGATGACGGAGAGAAACTTCCTGGTGTCAATGTGTTTGTCAAGGGAACAACGAATGGGACTATTACAGACATTGATGGAAATTACAACTTAAGAGTAGAAAGCGAAAATTCTGTTTTGGTATTTTCCTTTATTGGTATGCAGACTTTTGAGCAGACAATTGGTGCCAAACGTATCATTGATGTATCACTCAAAGCTGACGTGATGAATCTGGACGAAGTCGTTGCAGTTGGTTATGGAACCATGAAAAAGTCAGATGTAACAGGTTCGGTAGCTTCAGTATCAGCAAGCGACATTGCTGAATCAGGTGGTGGTACATTGGAGCAATCATTAGCAGGTCGTATGGCTGGTGTGGTTGTGAATACAACTGATAATGCTCCAGGGGCCGGCTTAGATATACGTATACGCGGAACAAACTCGATTAATGCCAGTTCAGCGCCTTTGTATGTAATTGATGGTTTTCCGGTGGAAGGGGATTTTGATCAAGGAGGAAATCTGGAGTCAACAGGACAAAGTCCGTTGAGTGGATTGGATCCAAATGATATTGAATCAATTGATATTTTAAAGGATGCGTCAGCCACTGCGATTTACGGGGCAAGAGGAGCTAATGGTGTTGTTATTGTTACAACAAAAAGTGGCAAGGATGGCAAAATGGAAGTGACATTTAATGCCCAAAGTGGTGTTCAAAGCATGATAGAACAATACGAAGCTTTGGATGCACTTGGCTATGCAAAATATCAGCATGAGCGATATTATCCATATTCAAAACGAATGGATGAGCCCGATCCTAATGATCCTAATATCAAATGGTGGAATTATGAGACTTATAAGGATTCAACAAGCACCAATTGGATGGATGAAATAACCCAATTAGGGGTGATACAAAACTATAATCTATCGCTTTCTGGTGGAAATAAAAAAGGTAATTATCTGGCTTCAGTTGGGTACTATAATAATAAAGGTATAATTAAAGAAACAGACTTCGAACGGTATACTGCTAACTTTAAGGGAATTGCTAAGCCTAACGACTGGATGGATGTTGCCATTAACTCAAAAACTTCATATAGTAAAAATAATGGTACAGTAACTGTTAATTCAGTAGGGGCTGCTAATTCTACCGGAATCATTCATCAGGCAATTAAAACAAGCCCTTTAAGATCACCTCAGGATGAAACACTCGAAACTGACGATGCAGATGGAGTCATTGGTAATCCATTGGCAACGCTAAATAATGTTGATATGGTAAGGGAAAATCTACAAACCATTAACAATGTGTCAGTAACCATTAAGCCAACCAAAGACCTGCGTATTAAAGTGCTGGGAGGTATGACACATTCTATTGCTGACTTCTATTACTATGCTCCTTCTACAACTTCATGGGGATCTTTATATAATGGACGTGCACGTATTTTAAATAACAAACGCACATCATGGTTAAACGAAAATACCATTAGCTATAAAAAGAATATAAAAGGGCATCGTTTTGATTTGTTGGGAGGGGTAACCATTCAATCAAATCATAATATAAGTACTGAGATGGAAGCTACAAACTTTCCAATTGAAAGCTTAGGATATAAGAATATTGGAGTAGGTGAAAGTTTTAGTACGCCTTTTTCATTTGCCGAGGAATATATATTAGCATCGTATTTATCAAGACTTAACTATAATTATAAGGATCGATATTTAGTAACTGCCTCATTCAGGGCCGATGGTTCATCTAAGTTTTCTGCCAATAACAAGTGGGGGTACTTTCCGTCATTTGCATTGGGCTGGCGTTTGAGTGAGGAGGCTTTTATGAAGAATTTAGGAATTTTTGACAACCTGAAACTGAGGGCCGGATGGGGTGAAACCGGAAACCCCAATATTCCACCATATCAGTCTCTGACTAATTATGCGATTGATAAATATCCGTCAGGCAGTAACCTTAATTCGGCTGTGTATCCTGCTAATGCAGGTAACCCTAATTTAAGATGGGAAACCTCTGTGCAAACAAACTTTGGCTTGGATATTGGTGTGTTAAATAACCGAATTAGTGCTGTAATTGACATTTACTACAAAACGACAGATGATCTGTTATTAGAGGGGGATATCCCACCTTCAACAGGTTATAATACCTATTTGTATAACTCAGGAAAAATAGAAAACAAGGGGATTGAATTTGCTCTTAATACAGTGAATCTAAATGGTACATTCAAATGGTTTACTAACTTTAATTTGGCAATTAATAAAAATAAAGTATTGGATGTAGGTGATTTTACCAGTGGAGACATTATTAATGTTCCCGGTACAAATACTTACTCAACTGCAATACTCCAAAAAGGCGAACCGCTTGGTTTATGGCACGGTTATAAGACTGATGGTCTTTGGCAACAATCAGACTTTACATGGAATGGATATGGATATGATCTGAAACCTATTGGGAACGATGATGAGGGTAATCCAATTTATCCTGCTGCTTTAGGTAATGCTGCTCCTGGAAGGTGGAGATATCAGGATATTGATGGGAATGGTGAGATTAATGCTGAGGATAAAACCATCATAGGTATTTCCCAACCCGATTTTACAGGGGGATTAAACAATTCTTTCGAGTATAAGAACTTTGATTTGGCAATACTTCTTGAGTTTAGTGTGGGTAAAGATGTATATAACGCCAACAATCGGTTTTTTATTGAGCCAAGTAGCATTGGTGCGAATACTATTCATTCTGATTATTGGTTGCCAATTCAATATGAATTAGACGAAAATGGCAATGAAACGAGTGTTGTGTTGGATCCGGGAAATCCTGATGCAAAATATCCTGGGCCTGGAGGAGGTGATCCTTTTGGTGACAATCATGATGCATACATTGAAGATGGTTCTTATTTGAGAATCAAAAATATCAGTATGGGTTACACCTTTAAAAAGGAAGTTTTAAACGCAGTTAGATTGAGTTCCTTGAGAGTGTATGCCAATGTGCTTAACCTTTATACATTCACTAATTATTCAGGTTATGATCCAGCAGTTGACTCACAAAGTATAGGTGGACTTCGTCCAGGTTATGACTTTAACTCATATCCTTTGGCACGTACTTTTATGTTTGGAGTAAGTGCGAAGTTCTAATACACCGATAACCTATTAATATTTAGACAAATGAAATCAATTATATATAGTCTTTTATTTACTGTAGTATTAAGTGTTGGTTTATCATCCTGCACTGATATGCTTGACGAGAAACCTCTTTCAACCTTAACACCTGAAAATACTTTTGAAACCAAAGAAGATGCCGAAGCTGCCATATATGGTATGTACAGAGGGTTAACACAGGAAGCAGACCCTTCAAGAGGTCTTTGGCGTACCATGTATCCGGTTTATGGCTGGGGAGTTATGGGAACCGATATTTGGTCTTACTTGAATGCTAACAAATTTTCTAAGTTTACACAGTACAGTTATTCTTCTGCTGATGACGAGGTTAGGTGGCAATGGTTTGATTGTTATAAGGTGATCAATAGAGCCAATCTTATTATTGCTAATGCAGGTAATGTAAATGCAAGTGAGGAGTATATTGAAGGTGTTATTGCAGAAGCTAAGTTTATCCGTGCATTTGTTTATATGGATTTGGTTCAGTTTTATGGAGGTGTTCCTTTGCGAATAAAGCCAACAGAAGGCATTGAAGAAGCCTTGGAAATGCCTCGTTCAACACAGGAACAAGTATGGATGCAAATTATTAGTGATTTGGAAGAAGTTCAGGATTTACTGCCTTCAACTGCCATTGCCGGACGAGCAACAAAATGGGCTGCTAAAGGATTACTTGCCAAAGCTTACTTAACTCGTGGGGGATATCCTGTTGGTAATTATGAAAATTCCGAATGGTTTAAAAAAGCTGCTGAAAAAGCATTAGAAGTAATAGACGGAAGCGGGAAAACTCTAAACCCGACCACCCCAGGTTCAGAGAATGCATTCAGGGAGTATGGGAAGCAATTCTTAGTTTCGGGTGAAAATAGTCCTGAGTCATTATTTGAGATTCAATTTCTAGAGACAGACTATGGAAGTGGTTGGGGTTATCAATCTCTAGGAGGACAGCGTTTTGATAATACACAAACAGGTTATTCCTACTATTACATAGGAGGCGGTACTGTAATCGGTTCTGACTTTGCATTGAGTTTTGATGATAATGATATCCGTTATCCTTGGAGTGTCGGTGCATATAGTATTAGTGCCGCTGGTACACGTGTGGCACAGCCATTAATCAGATGGAGACCAAATAAATTTCGGTTTGAAAAAGTACCTGGTGCAGCTTGGGGTACTTCAGTTAATGCGATTGCATTGCGTATGGCCGATGTGTACTTGATGTATGCCGAAGCTTATAATGAGGCCTTTGGAGGTCCTACGAGTGGAACATTATCAATGACCGCTTATGAGGCCATCAATGAAGTACGCAAAAGAGCCCAGGTAACAGAATTAGACGATGCATACCTAAACATTGACTCACCTTATAGTGGAGAAGATTTGTTATATGGTATGTCTTACAATAGTTTTGATATAAACGATGCGGATTACAGTGGGCGACATGTTTATTATAAAGGAAGCTTGCAGGAACGTTTTCGTGAAGCTGTATTAATGGAACGAGCATGGGAATTATGCTTCGAACGGCACCGTTGGTTTGACTTGAAGCGTACAGGTAAACTGCTGGAAT
>JAKSBD010000152.1 GCA_022361295.1 Bacteroidales bacterium | reverse complement strand
TGCCACTGCCCCTTTTCCTTCTTGTACCATTCAATAACGCCTCCTTGTGATCCCATTTTAATCGTATAATGACCTGCCATAGGTTTCATGGCAGCTCCGTAAAAAATTACAGCACCTCCTTTTGCAATAAAGCTTTCCAGTGCCTTTGACATTGGTTTGCCTTCTGTGGTAAATGCTGGCAAGGCATTATTGGTGATGATAATGGCATCGTAACCTGACTTGTCAAGATTACTTAATTCTTTTAATCCTACTCTTGGAAAATCAAGTTTATGATTAGTGAACGGTAATCCATTCTCGAAAAACACTGCCGCTTTGCGCTCTTTAATGGCAGGTACTTCGACTTTTGCTATGTTAACAGGTTCAATGGCTTTATTCTTACTTATAGGTAATGCTTTGGCTCCACGAACTTTCACATTATCTCCCACTTCTATTTCAACTATGTTTTCATCAAATACTCCTATCTCAAGTTGTCCATCATGCACAATGATTGTGAAATAGCCATTAGGGGTAGGCATTTGGGCTTTAAGATCATTCCATCCTTGTGGAAGCTTTGGTTGAATACGAATTCGTTTCATACCTGGCTCTAATATTTCAATACCTAACAAGCCTTTGTACACAGTCGTTAAAAATGAACCGGCTCCTGTAACAAAGGTGTTACCTCCTTCGGTTGTACCATCTTTATCCAGTGTCTCTTCCATTAACCCAGGAAAACGATCAATATCGAGTGTTGCTGCACAATTCTCCAATAATCGAATACCACCTGAGGTATTGTTATTTCTAAAACGTGCCAATGATTCAACGGCATTCCACCATGGCCATATCTTCTCATTTTGATCTGAATCAACATGCGTGGTACGGGGTGTAATAGTCATTGATCCTGCCGTTTTCCAATTCTTTGTTTCAAGGGTCTCAAAAATCCTGCTCACTTGCTGTTCATCAGCAACACCTGCTAATACAGCCAAGGCATTAGCCGCAGAGGCCGTACGCTGATCCTGAATTCCATTTACCTGCAAATTAACATAAGCTCCAACTTCTTCTGACCACAACTGTTGATTGATTCCTTCTGAAAACCTAGCTGCCAATCCTGCATATCGACTTGCTGCTGCCCCATTATTTAATTCTGTTTCGATTAATGCAAAGGTATTAAGCAATTGCACCATTAGTGCATTGGAATAGGTCGTTGAGGATCCATATGGTAATAAATAATGACGTGAATGATCCATCCATTCTGTTACATCAACAATCAAACCATCATCGTCATAATCTCTGTCAATCCACGCTTCAACAAATGGGCGAATATCGTTTGCTCCTTCTTTTAAAAAATCAATATCACCAGTTATCATATAATAATCCCATAAGGTAGCTGTTAACCACGCTGTACCTTCTGCACTCCCACCTTTGGATGCATCATCGGTCGTTTTCAGAGCCCTGGCAGTGGCATTCACATACCGAGTCATGTCATAATGTATACAGTTTTTAGCAGCCTCTACACGGTTGGTAAATAAAGCTCCAGGTCCAAAACCTGAACCTAAATCGCGTGACCAGATATCGCGATAACGAAATAGCTCACAAACAATCAATTCATCATTATATCCTAAATCGAGTAAAAATTGGTTGAATGCAACTGCTCTGTTCAATGGTGATGATGGTGATTGAAGAATCATACCATCAGCTATATATCGCTGCATAGACGTTTCTTTTAAAGCTTCCCAACTCTTGGTGAAAGAACTTTCATTGGTTGCAAACTTATAAAGACTATAATTACCTTGAACGTCGCGGCTTACTTTTTCTTTTAACGAAAACTGCTTTGGTGCAATAATTTTTCCATTCGAATTATTAACTCGAATAAAACAAACGTAAGGATCATCTGTTAAGCAGACATGCATTATATCGAAATGCAGACCTTCTTTTTCAAATGAATAAATAACACCTCCAGGGAAAAATGAGGAAGTACCTTTTTTAAAATTCAGTGCTATACTGCCATTATCGTCTTGAAATTGATAGTTTAAGAACTTTCCTTGCGAGGATTTATACTTTACACTTCCTGATTGCACCAACAGGTTGGTTTTTCCATCGCCAACAATACCTACAGGCATTTTATCAGAATAGTTGATTTCATATTCTGAATTATCTGTTTTAATCTGGTATTGACTCATGTTGGTACATGCAGCAAAGAAACCGATTATTAAAAGTAATGGGATTAATCCTTTTTTCATTCGTAACATTTTATATTTATTAGTTAGTCAAATTTAATTTCCTTTTGACCTCTGTCCTTTGGTTTTGAATATGACCATAAACGATCTTTTCTACTTCACGCTTATAGCTGCTATTAGATACTATTTGATGGCTTTTTATACCAAAAATAGAAACTACCCCAAAGGGTAGTTTCTAATCATTCATTATCTAATAGATGTAATAAAGTACTGTTGTCTGAACCATTAATAACCGGGGTTTTGTTCTAACGCAGTATTTCCTGAGAATGCCCTTTCCGGCACGGGGAATCGTCTTCTGAAACTCTCTGACGGCTCATGATCCCACCAATTGGCAGTTGTAAATAAATTCCATCGGATTAAATCCGTACGTCTTCGGCCTTCGCCTAAGAATTCACTACACCATTCATCCAGCATGCGGTATTTATCAAGGTTAGTTGCCGTCACCGGATCAGGATCAGCACCGTCAAAGTAACGTGCGCGCACTTCATTAATCAAAGCAGCTGCATCGCTCTTCGCTCCCTCTCTCAATTTACATTCTGCCAACATATAATAGATCTCAGCTAAGCGAATTAGAGGATTGTCGGCACCCCATTTTAATGCTTCATCTTCCAAATTAGGAATCGGAACCTTTACCATTCGAATACCTGAATTTTCTTCTCCGTCATCCATAGTAGAAGGTAAAGATTCTAAATCAGGATATTTAATATTTCCGTCATTATCTGGTTTACCAACTTCACTTACTCTTCCAACAAGATCCACCAAGTTAATAATTTCACCTGCGTATTCCTGAGAACCTATTGAAGCTCCATATTGACTTTTCTGTTCTCCCATCAAAAACATGCCTGAATACTTTCCTCCTCCGTTATAAGTATAAGGCTGCTTTCTTAAATCATCTTCATGAAATTTCGAGAATGGTTTACCCAAGTCAAACTCAGTGTACATTTCACCGGTAGGCTTTAGAGATGGCTGTAAACATAAGCCATTCCATCCACCACCTTCGCCGCCAAAATACTTGTACGACTCGTAATGATAGAAACGCTGATAAAACCATCCATACTCCAATTTATTAAATTGAGAAGGGGTTGACCAAATCACTTCAGGAGACGCGTGATTATCGAACCCATGCACACCAAACCAGGTTGGATCTAAGGAGTATTCACCATATTCACCATCAATAATATCCTGACATATTTTTGCACAGTCATCAAATCGATCCTCTCCAATATATGA
>JAKSBD010000708.1 GCA_022361295.1 Bacteroidales bacterium | reverse complement strand
TTTTTGGCGTTAATGTTCCTGATCAATTAAAGAATGACTTAATGCGTACGGCCCATCAATTAGGCTTTGGTTCTGAACTTGACTTTTATGAAAACAAATTTGGTTACAAGTATGAACCCGAAGACCCGGATAAAGGTCATCTGGTATTTTTCTGGTTAAACGGCTTTGGGCCGGTTAAGGATGAATGGAGCATTAACTTCACCAACACCGGATATAACGATGGCTGGATAACATTGGCTAACGAAGAGCATGGTTTAACCTTCCCTATTTATATTGGAAATAAATCAAGCAATGACCAGGCAGCCTTTAAAAACTTATCTTTTTTACGTGTGGCCTTCCCTAAATACAGTGAACGAAAACCAATGTTTACGCAAGCCAATATTACAGTCAACGGAGAAAGGTATCCGATAGAACTGGGAGAAAATGTTAATGCGGTAGCCTTTCAGTGCCTGAATGACCGTATGGTTAGAGAAATGGCTGCAGGAATTGCTCGTTTGGCCACTAAAAAAGCACTGGAACAAGTGGCACGAAATGAAAATGAAAACCTTGGTACAATTGTTAGTATTGTTAATGCAATGACAGAGAAAGCTGATACCCGTAACTGGCAGTCTTTGCCATACAGCATCTCTTATTGTCGCATTCCCCTTGATGAAGGTATGAACAGCGTAGAACTTAATACAAGTGGGCGCCTGCAAAATTCAGTACCTTTCAACTTTGATATTAAGAAGAATCAAACAACTTTTTTTGCCTTCCATAACCTGGAAAGCGAACGACGCTAGTAAACTTTAAATATAAATGGCAATAGCAGCGAGTATCAATCCAACTGCTGTTAATACAAGCCCGCGTCTGAACTTCTTTGTTGAGGGCTTATACATCCATAAAGACGATATGGCCAAAAACAAAAGCATTATTCCATAAACAGTTGCAAACCAATGGCTTGTAAAGCGGCTTTTAAGCTTATGAAAACTATTGATTGTCCATACAAAATCCGGATAAGTATTAATAGTATATACTGCTTTTCCGCTCGTTTGGCAATAATAGCCATAGTTGAAAAAAATGGTATCATTACGCTCTTCCAAAACACGCAAACGTCTTAATTCAAGAGCTGAACCCAGTTGATCAGCAGGCGTATCAGGCTTAATAATTTCAACATATTCCTTATCAATTGTAAAGATTTCTGTATCGCGGTATAACAATATAATTCCACTAACAGCATAAACCAATGTTAATCCAATCATAAGAAAGCCAATATCACGATGCAGGCTGCGCATGATTTTGGTTACTGAGTATTTAGAAGTCGCCTTTTTATTCATTTTTCTTGAAATAAGGCGACAAATATAAATAATAACCTGATTTCAACATTAAATTTCGATCTCAGACCGCTTATAAATAGTAATTAACAAATATAAAGAATGAAGTAACATGGACTATTTCGAGTCGTTTATATGAAGTAAATAGCTGTTTATAAGCGGTATAAATTTTAGTCTCATACCACCTTCAGAAAGGCATCGACGTTCTCTAAAACTTTATGTGAAAGTCGTTCTTTAGCTTCTTTTGTCCAGCCCGAGGTATTCTCAGTATAGATAAGATTACTATTTCGGATTAACCGGTCCTTATCCGAACCAAATGCCACAGCATCAAAAATGGCATAATTATTTGTTTTCAAAAGCCACTTTTCAAAGGCTTCTTTGTTAAAAGGCAAACCAAGCGATGTATTCACAAGAATTTTATTCCTTCCAAGAGCATCAAAATCCTCATCTGCAAGCACCTTTGTATTACGCGGCAAATGAAATGAAATAATATCACAGGTATTTAGTAGCTCATCCAAAGGCAGATAAGCAATTGCATTTTCATCAGCCACTGTTTTCTTTGTACGGCTATAATAATACAAATCAGCACCAAAAGCCTTTAAGCGTTGAGCTGTCATTAAACCGGTTGTGCCAAGACCAATGATACCAACTTTACGACGGGTTAATTCTACCGGTTCTGACAACCACTGATGCTTACCTAATCCTTTTAAAAGTTGAATTAGTTCAGAAACAATAAACTCTGCAACACCTTCATCCCCATAATCACGAACGCCTCTGACTTCAATTCCCTTCGAACGTGCATAACGCACATCAACATTGGCTGAGTCTTCATCAATGAGACTGCAGCACATACCAATGTATTTTAACTTATCGCATTTTTCTATCACTCCGGCACTCACAGGAGTATTCCATGAAACAAACAGACAATCAGCCTCACCAATCCGGTTAATTATCTCTTCATCATCTTGTGGAATACTATTAAAAGTTCTTACCGGCTTCTCCGAAAGAGACTGTAATTTATCTATGGCAAAGCCCTGAAGGCCTGTATAATCAAGAATTACTATTTGATGAAACATCAACATCTATTTATTATTAATCTGATAGTCTTTGCAGCACACAAAAACTTTACAATCATTTAACATTCTATTTACGACAAGCAGATCTTAAATATCTAATTTCGACCTTGCTATTAATAACCCAAAGCTTAGCCCAAAATTCTTACATGGAGAGGCTCGTTGTCATTTCCATCCACTTCTTTTTCGTAATGGGTCTTTCCATGTTTGTGGGTATCTTTACCTTAGAGATTCCCAGGCATCATAGCCACCGGTTAAATTTATTAACTTATCATATCCCTGCTTTGATAGGAATTCAATGACATGTGCACTGCGTATACCCAGGTGACAGTATATAACTACCGGTTGATCTTTTGGTATTTCATCTAATCTTTCCGGCACTTGCTGCATTGGAATATTTATGGAACCAGCGATTTTTCCTTCCAGCAATTCGGCAGGCTCACGCACATCAATTAGAAAAGGAGCTTTACCATTTAAGCACATCTCATTGAGATCAAGAGCTGTCATTTCTTCAGGTACCTCATTATTATTGCCACAAAAAGCATCATAATCAATCAAGCTTTTTATTGTTGGATTATCACCACAACAAGGACAATCAGGATCTTTCATAAACTTAACTTCATCAAACTGCATATTCAAAGCATTGTAGTTAAGAAGACGTCCTGTAAGAGGCTGACCAATGCCTGTTAGTTGCTTGATTACCTCTGTAGCCTGCAAAGTTCCAATCACGCCGGGTAAAACACCCATTACACCGGCTTCAGCGCACGATGGCACAGTTCCTGGCTCCGGAGGTTCTGGAAATAAACAACGGTAACATGGTCCGTCTTTCGTAGCAAAAACACTTAACTGGCCTTCAAATTGCCTGATAGAACCAAAAACATTAATCTTTCCTGTTAAAACACAAGCATCATTAACAAGATAACGGGTAGCAAAATTATCTGTACCATCTGTAACAACATCAAATTGCTGAATAATCTCAATGGCATTATCTGAAGTTAATGCTTCATTGAAGCGGCTCACTCTCAGGAATGGATTTATCTCCATTAGTGTCGCTTCGGCAGATAATGTTTTTGAAACACCTATATTACTTGTTTTATGAATAATCTGACGCTGCAGGTTGGATTCGTCAACCACATCAAAATCAACCAAACCTATATGCCCGACCCCTGATGCTGCCAGATACATCGCTATTGGTGAACCCAAACCGCCAGTTCCAACAATTAAAACAGAGGCATTTTTAAGTTTTTGCTGTCCCTCCATTCCTATCTCGGGTAATATGGTATGACGCTTATAGCGCTCAAGCTCTTCTCTTGTTAATGACATGTTAAATATTCCTTTTGAGGTTGTGAAGATAACTACTTTCGGCCATACAATAACGACCTGAATCAAATCGTTTGTATCCCTTGAATACCATAGGAAAATACAAGGATTTTTTTTATGCCCTCATTATGAATCGTAAGTTATTAAAGAACTGCCCCTTTGAGTTACTGCAAAAAGCCGTTAATCTTTTTATCAGACATTTTGTTCTTCTTTAGCGCAGGATAATAATCGCAAAGGCGTCTGTTAAATTGTAAAGTTTTGGAACAAAAATAAAGTAAAGTGAACGTGAAGATTTTAACCCTCTTATTTGGAATGCTTATTCCTCTGTCAATCATGGCTAACTCGCCGGAAAAAGAAGGAATTGTAAAAGGAAAGGTATACGATGGCAAATCAAAAAACCCTGTTGAATATGCAACCATAGCCATATATAATGCAGATGATGATAGCGTTATTAACGGTACCATAAGTGATGAAGATGGAAATTTTAAAATAAAAGGCCTCAAAGAAGGAAACTTTTATGTGGTCGTATCCTTTTTAGGATATGAAAATAAACGCTATGATGACATTGTTGTCGATGGCGGAAGGGATATGATCGACCTTGGCAATATTACCCTCGGTTCGGCCAACCAGTCACTGGAAGAAGTTGAAGTAATAGCCGAACGCCAGTCTGTTGAATTCCACATTGATAAAAAAGTAGTTTCTGTTGGTAAGCAAATGACATCGGCCTCTCTGTCTGCTGTTGAAGTATTGGAAAACGTGCCGTCTGTGCGTGTTGACATTGAAGGAAACGTTTCACTGCGGGGCAGTACAGGCTTTACTGTACTTATTGATGGAAAACCAACCGTATTGGAACCCAGTGATGTATTACGTCAAACCCCCGCCTCGACCATCGAGAACATTGAAATAATTACCAACCCATCTGCCAAATACCAGCCAGATGGAACAGGTGGTATCATTAACATCATTACCAAAAAGAATCGTATGCAAGGTGTGCAGGGCCTGGTTAATGCCAAAGCAGGAACCTATGGTATGTATGGTGGTGACTTTTTGCTGAACTGGAGAAAGAAAAACGTCAACTTTAATTTTGGAGCTGATTATAACAATCGACCTTTCCCAGGCGAAACAAGCACCAGACGTGAATCAGTCAAGGACGGAGAAACAACAACTATTGCTGCCACCGGTGACAATGAAAGAGGTTTTTATGGTGGTGGAATTCGCGGTGGCCTTGATTGGGATATTACCAAGCGCGACAACTTTGGAGTAAGTTTTAGGGTTGGTAAATTTAACATGGGCGGTGATTCTGAACTTGATTATTTTGAACGATATATGCCCAAAGACAGTATTGCACAATACTTTAGCACAAACGACTATAAGCGTAGTGGAAATTTTTATTCATTTACAACTAATTACACACACAAGTTCGCTCAAAAAGGACATGAGTTGGCCGCGCAGTTTAACTATCGTCGTTATGATGGTGATGAATATTCAGAAAATTTTCGTTCGCAAAACAATGTGATTACCGATGGGACCAAGACAACGGAAGTAGGGCCTAATACACGTTTGGAACTAAGATTGGATTATACCAGACCAATAGGAGAAGCAGATGTATTCGAAGCCGGATTTCAAGGCCGTACAAGTTTAGGTGATGATGAAACCCGTTTATATAATTGGGAAAACGGTGAATTTGTTGAGGAAGCAGAAAACAGAAATACGACTAGTATGGATCGTAATATTTATGCACTGTATTCTGTGTATAAAGGGAAAGTCAGCGACTTTGGCTATCAGGTTGGTTTACGTGGTGAATATACCGATCGTACCATCAGCTCAAGTGGTGTTAATGAAACATATGTGATTGATCGTGTTGATTTCTTTCCTACCCTGCATTTTTCATATCAGCTACCTGCTGAAAACCAGTTGATGGCCAGCTACTCGCGTCGCATAGACCGACCACGAGGCTGGTATCTTGAACCATTTATTACCGTGGTGGACCAATACAATGTAAGAAGCGGTAATCCAGATTTAGCACCAGAATATATTGATGCTTTTGAATTAGGTTATTTAAAGGAATGGGAAAAAATGCAGTTATCGCTTGAAGCATACTATCGCATAACCCATGATAAAATTGACAGGATCAGAACAGCTTATGAGGGCAATCCAGAGGTAATATTAAGCACCTATGATAACATTGGATCTGATTACTCTTTAGGATTGGAAGCCATGTTGAATATCCCTATCGCCAAATGGTGGGAAATGAACCTGATGGGTAACCTGTACGATTACAGAATCGAAAGTGATTATTCAGGTGTTGAAGAACGGGAATCATTCAACTGGAGCTCGCGCGTAAACAATTCGTTTGTACTTAAAAAGAACATTAAACTGCAAATTGATGGTAACTATGACAGCCCATCAGCCACTGCCCAGGGTGAAACGCAGGAAAGCTATTACATGAATGCAGCTGTTCGTATGGATTTTATGGATCGAAAACTGTCGGCCGTTGTTCAGGCTCGCGATTTATTTGGCACAGCACAACGGGTATCAATCACTGAATCACCAGATTTGTATATCTACGAGAAACGAACTCGTAATGCACCAATGATCTCATTTACCATTAGTTACCGATTAAATAATTTCATTCAGAAACGAGGTAGAAATGGTAATGGTGACAGTGGCATGGGCGAAGAGTTTTAACAATATACCTCAATATTGAGCTAAAGGAAGATTCAAAAAGAGTCTTCCTTTTTTTTATTAAATTCGTGTCAATGCTGATTCAAAATAAAATACAAGGCTTACTCAAACATCACCATGTTGACTTTATCCACTTTGTGGATATCAGTAATTTAAACAGCAGCCAAACACAAGGATATACATGTGCGGTATTGTTTGGAAAAGCGCTTTCGCCTTCGTATTTAAAAAAAGTCGCATCTACCCCCAACTATGTTGCCCTGATAAAAGAAAACAAAACCATTGAATCGGATGAGTTTCATAATACAGAGATTGCGACAGATAAGCTAGCAGATGAATTAGCACTATTTATACAGCAAAGTGGATATAATGCCTATTCACAATCAGAAAAGAATATAGAACAAACAGGTCATTACAATCTTGAACAACATCGCACCCCCCTGCCCCACAAAACCATTGCACTGCTGGCCGGACTTGGTTGGATTGGCAAAAACAATCTATTAATTACGCCTGATTATGGTTGTGCCATTAGTATGTGCTCTGTATTGACTAATGCACCTTTAGAATGTTCTAATCAACTACCCCAGGAACCTGCTTGTGACAATTGTTCAATCTGTCAAAATATCTGTCAGCCACACGCGATATTAGGGCGAAACTGGAGTTTTAGCACCCATAGAGATGACATAATTAATGTAAACCAGTGCTGCACATGTTTTATGTGTGTTGTAAAATGCCCCTACTCTGTTAAATATTACAATAAATCATTAATATAAGGTCTTCATCACTTGTGAGTTGGCCTCAACTGCATCTTTATTTCAATTAAGTTTTGAACTTTTTTAGCTCTCTGCTGTCTTTTTATTACGATTGATAGTGCAGATGTAAAAAACTCGCTTACTTTTGCAAGTCTTTACGTCCTATTGTCAGATAATCGGAATCATTGTCAGTTAAATAATATTGGCTTAATAATTGATAATACTAGGACCATTAGATAGAAAATAATTACAATACTAAATTTTATAAGATGGAAATCGGAAGAAATAAGTTTGTGACCCTTAGTTACGAATTGCGTACCAACGGTGTTGAAGGCGAAGTGATTGAAAAAACAGAAGCAGCTTCTCCACTTGGTTTTGTTTTTGGCGCAGGTAAAATGCTTGAGATGTTTGAAAATAAGTTAGAAGGTTTGGCCAAAGGCTCTGCTTTCGACTTTGAATTAAAGGCTGCCGAAGCATATGGTGAAGTTAACCCAAACGCTATTGTTGAGATTCCAAAAAATATATTTGAAGTAGAAGGAAAGATTGACGAAGAACTTCTTACTGTTGGCAACCACGTACCTATGCAAGATGCTCATGGTAACCGTCTTAACGGCTTAGTACTTGAAGTTGGTGACGAGAAAGTAAAAATGGACTTTAATCACCCATTAGCTGGTGATAACCTGTTTTTCAAAGGTGAAGTAATTGAAGTACGTGAGGCTACTGAAGATGAGTTGGTGGAATCATGTGGTTCAAGTTGTGGCTCAGGCGGTGGCGGCTGCGGTGGCGGTTGCTCTTGCGGTTAATAAAGATTACACAGTAAACGATATAAAAGGAGATGATGGTTCATCTCCTTTTTTTGTTTTGTTTTTTTTCTAATGTGCTCTATTCATGCATTTTTAATTAACAAAAACGAAGTAAGTTTGTATTCAATACCAAATTTCAGAAATATTATGAACATATCACAAATTGAAATAAAAGCAATGACCCGAATATTGATGCTTTATTTTTTAATGGCTTTTGTTGGTATAGCATGCTACCTGTTTTCAAACTCAGAAGCTATTTTGATTGATGGTATTTTCAACCTTATCTCGGCATTTTCGATGATAATTGGAATCAGAATCGCAAAACTTATTAACCTGAAACCAACCAAAACACTTCCATTTGGATTTGCAATGTACGAAACCCTGTATACCCTTTTTAAAGGATTTATGATACTGGGAGTATTAGTTTTAGCAGGGGTATCTAATTTTATGAAGATATACGATTATATAACTGTTGGAAATATTGAACAAGTCAAAGGTTCTATAATTATCTATTATTCTATTTCGATGGTAGTTATATGTACGTTAAGTTTTTTGTACATCACTTCACAATCTAAAAAAGCACAACACCAAAGCACAATGTTAAAAACAGAGAAAGTTGCAGTATTTCAAAATGCAATTATCTCAGCTGCAATAGGTCTAATTTTTCTTCTGATAGGAGTCTTAAAAAACACCTTTCTTGCTCCTCTTATTCCTGTAGCAGATTCAATCATTGTCATCTTTTTATGTCTGATACTGTTTAATGGCCCTGTTAAGATTCTTAAAAATTCTTTTAATGAATTGATAATAAAAGACATTCATCATGAAATGCGAGAAAAGGTAACTCAACTTTTACAGCCAGTAATAGTTAACAGTTATGAATTGAATAATATTTCAATAAGCCGATTAGGACGCACTTACTATTTTATGATTTCAATTAATCCCCTAAAACAGAATCTAACATTTGGCGAAATTGAAAATATTCAGAAAGCAATAAAAAGAATTATTAAATGTGAAGTGCAATATAGTTTCACTGATATAATATTCTCAAGCCAGAATTCCTTGTAACGCATAGCAATCCGGCTTCGGGCTTTGGTCATCTTTGAAACCTTAACTGAAAAGTACTTAGTCACATCTCCGGATTAATAAATCAACAACTCAGCCATTAAACAACTAAACTATTCAATCAATCTCTTTGGGCAATCACTTTTAAACAGCTATTTTTACGCTTCATTTTTTATCAAACTATAAATAAATCTCTACATATGTCTGCAAATTCGTTTGGCACCCTATTTAAATTAACGTCGTTTGGTGAGTCACATGGTAAAGCTGTTGGTGGTATTATTGAAGGAGTCATTCCCAATACCATTATTGATGAAGACTTTATCCAAAGTGAGTTGAACAGGCGTCGACCAGGACAATCGGCTATTACAACACCACGCAATGAAGAAGATAAAGTAGAGTTTTTATCTGGTGTTTTTGAAGGAAAAGCAACCGGCACGCCAATTGGTTTTGTAATCTGGAACAAAGATCAGCGCTCAAAAGATTATGGTAATATAGCTGAAGTTTATCGCCCTTCTCATGCTGATTATACCTATCAAAGCAAATATGGTATTCGCGATTACCGCGGAGGTGGTCGTTCATCAGCACGCGAAACAATTGCTCGCGTGGTAGCAGGAGCCATTGCCAAATTAATGCTTCAGCAACAGGGCATAACCATTCAGGCATTTACGTCTAAGGTTGGTTCTATTGAGCTGGAAAAAGATTATAAAGAACTAAATCTGGATAACACTGAAAACAACATCGTTCGCTGTCCTGATGATGAAACAGCCGATAAAATGATAGCGTATATTGATGATGTAAGGAAAAATAAAGACTCAGTGGGTGGAGTTATAACCTGTGTCATTAAAAATACCCCTGTTGGATTAGGCGATCCGGTATTTAATAAACTGCACGCCACCTTAGGACAGGCAATGTTATCTATTAATGCTGTTAAGGGTTTTGAGTATGGATTAGGCTTTGGATCTACTGAACTAAAAGGCTCTGAACACAACGATGAATTTTATATGGATAATGGACGTGTTCGTACAAAAACCAATCATTCAGGGGGAATTCAAGGGGGCATCAGCAATGGTGAAGACATCTATTTTAATGTTGCTTTTAAACCAATTGCAACAGTTCTAATGGAGCAAAACACAGTTAACAAAAGCGGTGAAGAAATAAAATCAACCACAAAAGGACGTCATGACCCATGCGTATTACCACGTGCAGTGCCTATTGTGGAAGCAATGGCTGCCATGACTATAGCTGACCATTTGCTGGTCAATAAAATGTATCGATAAAACTTTGGAACTCTATCAAAAGTCAGCAACATTTGCCTAAGAGATACAAATCGTAAGTATTACCACAAAGCAACAAAGAGCACTAAGAAGAAACTTAGTTTTCTTTGTGGCTTTGTATCTCTGTGTAAATAATTTATCTTTTACATCTTACATATTGAATGTTTCACACTAGATTAAAATACTTTTAAGACAGACCCCGTAATTTAGTAAGGAATTACTTTCTTATACTTTTTATTACGAATATATGCTGAAATAATGGTTCGTGTATCACCATTATCATCATACACTTCAATATGATCTTTAAATTGCTGAGGCGATTCGATACAGGCGTCTTCTCCTATATATCCATAACCAAGGTAGCGACCATTTTCAATCACAACCAGTGCCATTTCACTGTCATTACGTCCTTTATCCAGAATTACAAGGTTATTATGACCGTACGATAGTTTCTTTAGCAGGTCCAGGACACGATTATTATAGCTAAGGTCATCTTCCTCACCAACACAAGCTCCTTTACAGGTTTTTAACTGATACTGAAAGCACCCGTGATTACCATCATACAAACTGCACAACTGCTGGCACAGTTCATACTCATCAATCCATTGAAACAAACGTTCCCTGCCTTCCTGCATAGTGTCAAATGTTGCATTGGGTATATCAACTCCATTGTTCGGCTTTAACAGAAGCCTGATGTATCCTTTGCGATCTGTATAGCTATATAATCCTATTTTACTTTTCGAACGACGTTGTGCCCGATTATAGCGTGGTTTTTCCTGCTTTATTTCATGTGACTCCTTTAATAAGGCTATGAGTTCACTTCCCGTTAGATTGAAGCTAATATCGGCTGTATTTTGCTTCATTTCTATTCCTTTTTTAGTCTTTGGATTGCCAAGATGCGTAATGATCCTGTTTCTTATGTTTTTACTTTTTCCAATATAAATGAGTTCACCATTTTCGTTATGGAGATAATAAACACCTGTTTTGGCAGGAAGTGATTTAATATGCTCCAAAGACAACGCAGAGTGTAAACCGTCAGCAGAAAACTCTTTATACGGATCCTCAGGGTTAATTATGCCGTTATTTTTCTTAAGAAGTATTTCAAACAACTGAACAGTAGCTAAAGCATCTCCTGCTGCTCTGTGTCGGGCGTCATTTCCAATACCAAGTTCAGGACAAATCTTACCTAAACTATAAGAAGCGTGCCCGGGTAGCAGCTTTCGTGAGAGCTTAACTGTGCAGATTGAAGGCATTTCAAAGGTATAGCCCAGGTTCCTAAACTCCTCTTTAATGAAATTATAGTCAAAAGCGGCATTGTGAGCTACAAACACCGCATCTTTACATATATCAACAACATCTTTAGCTATCTGATAAAATGGGGGCGCCGATTCAACCATCTCATTCGTTATTCCCGTTAATGAAGTAATGAACGGAGGAATATAGCTTTCGGGATTAACTAAACTAACAAACTCATCTACAATACGGTGTCCATCATGACGATAAATGGCAATTTCGGTAATCTTACCATTTTTCATATTTCCCCCGGTTGTTTCAATATCAACAATTACATACATGCCCAATAATCCTGCTTTTAAAGTAACGGTAAAAGTACACATTTTAATTTTTTATCAATCAATGCATTCCATTCAAAACCCTTCAAAAGCCTTGTGTTTTCTTGGATACAGCAATATAAAAACCTATATTTGTATTACGATCATTGACAAAGACATTCCGCATCAGTCGTATTTAGATTGTTAAACTCAACACTAATAGAACACCGAGTGACGCTATGTTTTTAAAGAGCGGGCCTCGCCCTTGTGGTTACTACTTGTAGTACGGAGGATTATCGATAATTACATGCACTCAAATCCTGTTTTCAGGAGTTTAAGTAATCCCGGTTGGTGCGGTTCCTTATAAAAAGGCGGTATTCTTTCGAATACCGCCTTTTCTATTTTGCATTATAGTGAGTTAACACTGTTTCAGACAAATAGAACAATCAGGACTCACTACAGCTCTTTTAAGAGGATGTTTTTCTTGCTGTTTTTTAATAGTTCATTAAACTCTTCAAGAATATCTTCTAGGTTATGCAGGTGAATGGTTTCTTCAAAGTGTAAATCACGACTACCTTTAGTATCAACCATACTAATAACCTCCATTACAGTTAGTCGATTAATATCTATGGCCGGCTGATAATAGGTTTCTTTATCATCATCGCTACTCACTTCTGAGAAAACATTGCTTATTACAAGCTCATATAGCACCTCATTTATTAATCGAATAGGCAACTTCAACTCATTGGACAACTCCATGTTATTAGGCGCTTTTTTGCCCCTTTCAAAGCGTTTAATCACAAATGATGCCACCATTAGTATTACATGCCGCTTATAGGAGTTACTAACGCGGCGTGTGTCGGCATCAAATTCATAGCTATCTGCATTTTGGAAAGCAAATGACAACTCTGCTCCCAGCAATACAATTAACCAACTGGCCTGTAGCCAGATTAAGAAGAATGGTAAGGCTGCAAAACTACCATATATGGCGTTATAGCTTGTTACAGAACTTTGAAAATGAAGGTATCCGTATTGCAGCAATTGAAACAAAGAACCAGATATAATACCTCCAAACAATGCTGCTCTGAACTTTACACGTGTATTAGGCATTATGTAGAGCATCAGTGTGAAAACAACCCACACCAGCACGTATGATGATATATATATCAGACCGGATGCCCCAGAGCCTTCAATTCCGAAATTGCGTAGCTGATCCTTGACAATAACAACTGCACCACTGCTTGAAATCATAAACACAACTGCTATTAACATTAAGGAGATATAATCACTAAACTTACGGATGAATGAGCGGGCGTGTTTTACTTCCCAAATATCATTGAACGAATGCTCAATATTACCAAACACCTTCATTACTGACCAAAACAATACAACAAGACCAACACCGGCTATCTCACCACCAGGCGTCCTTTCCAGGTAATTTAAAGCAAAATTAGAGACGAACTCAAGCACTTCCTCCTGCCCTTCCAGCTTTTCGGTCAAAATTGATTGTAACTTGTTATCTAAACCAAATCCTTTAGCTATTCCAAAAGCAAGGGCAGCCACAGGTACAACCGAAAGCAAAGAATAAAAAGTAAGTGCTGAGGCCTTGAGCTGGCATTTGTCATTAATAAATCCCTGTACAGAAATGCTCAGAATTCGAATGGTTCGGATTAAGAAGAACTGACGTTTAGAGGAGTTTTCCTTTCTGATTCGCCATATCTCTTCATTAAAAAAAAGTATGATTTTAGCTATGCGTTCCTTCATTGTGTAGTAGTTAATTGAAAGAAAAAAAGAAATAGCAAGTCTGTAAGCCGGGTCCTGTCCTCCCGAAGGAGTGTCTATCATTTATCTAAAGTAGCAGTCACCTGTTACTTTTAGCGACCTACCCCTCATAACTTCTTTCAAAACAGAACGAGCAGCCCTGCTCCTTGCGGAATTATGATATACATGGTCTTGCAATCCGTAAGACGTACAACTGGAATAGTTACCTACCCCATTGGTGAGCTCTTACCTCACCTTTTCACCCTTACCCTAAGGCGGTTATTTTCTGCTACGTTACTAAACCCTCACGAGCTTCTTCCTATTCAGAAGTACGGTGCCCTGCATTGCCCAGACTTTCCTCTCCAACCCAATGATTGCAGCGATAGACCGACTTGCTATTGTGCAAAGCTACAATAAATTTTACTCAATCTTAAACGGCATGTACTTATCCAGCTCAACTAAATGAGCGTCTTTGTAACCAAGTGCCTTAATACGTTGCAGTTCCGCCTCGGCAACATCACCTTTAAATTGTCCTGTTGTATATCGAAATATCTTATCCTTCATTCGAAATTCCATGACATCATCAATATTTTCAAAATGCGACAAGTATACAGGAAAACGAAATGCACTAAGTTGCACCGTATACTCCTTATCAGGATCTATCTTCTTAGAAGTTTGGGATGAACCACCCATTGCAGTACTCCCATCTATCGAATACTGACGGGTATCAACCACAAAAGCCTGGTCGTATCCCTTTGCTTTAACACTTTCAATTGCCGCTTTTGCCTCATTATATGAGTCAAATTCTCCCACACAAAACCTCAGATATCCATCATCACAAGGATATTCACGGGCCACCTCTACGTTAGTAAAAAACTCAGGAGCCTGTGGTGGCAATTTTAAAGCAATTATCTGAATAGCAAAGTATGGAGCTTGCGCTTCGCTCATACTTATGATCTTCTTATTTGTTCGTAACGCTTCAAGTTTATCAGCTTTAGCTCCAAGGCCAAACATAAACAGGAAAGCATATATTATTACGTATTTTAGTTTCATTATTGATACGTTATTACGTTACACGAATCGATTAATCTATTCAAGCATACGCCAAACCACAACTTCTATTCGGCGGTTGATCAAATGCTCACTGTCTGAACAGTAAACACCTCGTTTACACTTATTCTTTAAATAGCGTTCACCATAACCTCTAGGTATCATCTGTTCATCGTTAATACCTTTAGAGATCATTATCTGTTCAGCTTTTTCAGCCATACTTTGTGACACATCCAGATTATTGTACCTGTTTCCTTTCGCTTCAGTATGACCGTTCAGCTTAACTACAATATTTGGGTTTTGCAATAAGTACGTCGCCAATTCATCTAAAACTGCCAGACCTTCTTTTGTTATTTCATTTCCTTCATAAGGAATAATCATCATTCCTATATCATCTAACACATCATCTTTAAATATAGGTGTTAAGCTTAAACCATTGTTGTTAATATCTTCAATCTCCATGACATTAACTATCATACGTTTAGAATTAAATTCATCCCCTTTAGAGAATTTAATTTCAAACTCCTGATCGTCTTTCTTGTATTCGTCCGGAATAACAATAGATACTCTTCCATCGTCTCCGCTTACACCTGTAGCAATCAGCGTTCCATCATTGGCATCACGTATTTCAACTGTTACGCCCGCAATAACGCCTCCGTTAAATGTTGATGTTATTTTTGTGCTTAAACTTGCAGGGAACATTGATAAATCGACAGTTGGTTCAGGCTCAACAGGAACTTCTGCCTGCATATCAACAATAGGCACTTCATCCAAACCAAAAATTGGTGGAGCATCATCTTCTTCCTCCACTTTTTCTGGTGGTGCAATGGTAAAGATTACATCATCTCTACCCGATCCAAAACGATTAGAAGATAGAAAGCCGCGGCTGTCATCAGTGGGATCTAAGACATATCCAAAGTCATCCTTACCACTATTTATTGGTAAACGCATATTTGTAACATTGGTAAAGCCTGAGGCCGTTTTTTCTGCCTTAAATATATCGAGACCACCAAAGCCTACGTGTCCATCTGAGGCAAATATTAAATCTCCATCTTTGTTAATATAAGGCCATTCTTCGTTACCAAATGTATTGATCTCATCACCTAAGGTAATTCCTCTGCCAACATCACCAGAAGACTTTATTTCGGCTCTGTATAGGTCTTTACCTCCCTGGCCTCCGCGTTGGGTAGAAGTGTAGTATAAAAACTTGTTATCACGAGAAACAGCAGGGTGTGCAACATTATACTCATCAGAACTAATAGATAAGACACGTTCATTAACCCAATCGCTTCCATTATACTCAGCGGTAAATATCTTTAATCGGCTATCTCCGCCTCTGATACGAACCGGTTTTGTATAATAAATACGTTTAAAATCACTTGTAAATGCAGTAGCCCCTACGTGAGAATCAGACTCCAGATTTTTTGAGAATGAAGTGCTTCCTTCCTGTAGTTGCCCATCAGCTAATTTCAAAAACGCCAGGTTAAGTATTCCCTTACCTGAACGGTCCACTTCCTTACTTTTTGCTTTTTCGGCCGAATACACTACACCGTCTTTATAATACTGAATACCAAAAGACACATCACCAACGAGCATTGTTTCAGGGTTTACAACAACTGAGGTATCTAACCTACCATTCTGCTTTGCCCACTCACAAGCCTGAATCAGCGCTGTCATGTCAACAGCATTAACTCCTGGTTGCCTTTTAGCTTTTTCGTACCATTCAATGGCTAAATCAAAACCACCTTCCTGGTGCCAGCATGATGCATAATTCACAACATCGATACCTGTCAGGTTATCCTCAAGCTCTGAATACCTATTAATCGCCTCCGTTATATCTTTCATATTAAAATAACATCGGGCTACTTCAAGCTTTGTCTTTGTATTAAATTGGGCTCCCCTCTCTTCGGCAGCCTCAAAATACTCCAATGCCCTGAAATATTCTTCGTTTTCTAAAAACTCTTGTGCCTTCTTTAGTTCGCTGCGCTGAGCAAATGCCGAAGCACATGTTAGTAGCAACAATAGAAGAAGTGATATTCGAGAATTAGGTTTCATCGGTTAAATATTTAATCCAAAATTCTTTTTTAATACAATCGCTTATACTTGATTAGAAGTACCTGATTGAGCGCATTCCAGCTCTTTTGTTAAAAGAGAAATCAAACTGTAATCCTATTTCGTGTGAACCGTATTGACCGTAAGTAGCCAGCTTGGACAATGAATAGTCAAATGAATACCTGATAGTCCACTGTCGGTTTACAATAAATTCGCTCAAAAGCACTACCTCAGATATACTTCTATATCCGGCTCCTAACCAAATACGCTCATTTAATAATACATTAGCTGTTACATCAAATGTTAAGGGAGCACCAACTACAGTTCTGATTAAAGCAGTTGGCTTTACCTTTACATCGCCCCAGTCAAAAATATAACCACCATACCAATAGGAATGCAGATCTTTGAAGCTAACAGTATTTTTAAACTTACCACTTTCGGTTGCTTCATCGAAATCGGGTCTGAAAAAACGAGGTATGGAGAAACCGGCAAAGTAATTCTCGGCATAATAGTATGCTCCGATACCGAAATTAAAGCCAATTAACGATTGCTTACCATCAAATACAGGGTCACCATAATCCTGCGTTATTGCCTTTGTTCCGTCGTATACATTTGATGTTACACCCAGCTGTAAGCCTAAGGCCAGAAAGTTTCTACGACCCATTTGCAGCTTATAAGACCCAGCCGCCATAAAATTGAAATTATTGGAGAAACCTAAACGGTCATTTTCCAAAACAACACCAACTCCAAGGTTAGTATCCTCAATAGGTCCGTGAACATTGATGGCCTGATTCATAGGTGCATCACTCATTCCTAACCATTGATTACGGCTAATAATTAAACCACTAATGACATCTCTGGTACCATTATAAGCCGGGTTTAAAACACCCTGATTGCTTATATAATGATTGTACTGGGCCTGATCCTGGCCACATACAATCACCGGTAAGGCAATCAACATTAATATAGGCAGTAGATATTTCATGTGTTTAAGTTTACGTATCAATTGCCACATGGATCTCACAAGAAATATTAATCATTATCTATAAGCAAAATGTCAATGACTAACTATTTCTTGTTCCATTCATGTGTTTAAGTTTACTTTCAAGTGTCAATATGCTTCCCAATTAAACGGGATAGTACAATTAACTGTTTTTATCTTCTAAGTTCAATAAATCCGGAATATTCTTTTGATACAGTTTGCGAACTTCCCGAGTCTTCATCTTCAACGCTAATGTCTACCTTAAAGACGTAGAAGTATGTTCCACTTGGTAAGTCGGCACCAAGCGATACCATTCCTGCGTTGGATTTACCGTCCCAGAACTCTTCTGTATACTTCTTACCTTGCGAGCGGTAAACCAGTGTACCCCATCGGTTGTATACTTCCAATTTCGACTCTGTTGGTTCTGTTTTAAACTGACTGATTACAAATTTATCGTTAAAACCATCGTTGTTAGGTGAGAATGCATTTGGTATCAATAAATCATCATCACCCTGATTAACATTACCTGCAAAGAAGTAAATACGGCCTCTGTCATATCTGTTTGAACCAAGATAGTCGGTATTATAAACTACATAATCAATAGAATCGCGTCCATAGAAACTAGGTAGTTTGGTAAATACAACTGTACCTTCCGGATACACTTCAACCAGGTTCATATCATTACCATCTCTGTCTTTGGTATGCTTAGGCTGTGGAGCTTCAGAATCCCAAGGTACCAGGTCATCAAGATCAATATCTTCTTCACATCCTAATAACTTAAAGTAGATATTCTTTGAAGGTCCAACATTAATATCGATAGACGACAGGCTTATATCGTTAAACCAAACATTCGTATCCGCAACATTCTGTCCATAGGTCACAGGTAGTATATCGTCAACCGCCTCAAGTGGTTTCTCGAATATATTAACGCTACCAGCCATTAACCTTGAACAACCATTTTCTTCTGCAAGAATAGTATAAATACCACCTACAGGAAGTGCATTAGAATATTGGAATGGATTACCTGTTCCACTGTCAAGTACATAATCCGGCGAATAAGGTAGATTATCGCGAAGCAAGGTATACCTTACTCCAACTGTTGATAATTCAAGTCCAATAAGATCCAGATTGATAGAACCTGTTCCGGTTTCACCATCTTCAATGGTTTCAAAGCCTCCGGCAGAGGTACCCACCTGCATCCTGAATTTTTGAATTTCAGAATAAGCATTCACTGTGAAGTCAAGACTATTAATGTCACAACCGCTATCAAATGATTTGGCGGTAACATAGTAAGTACCTGCCAACACTGCTTCCTTAAATTCAAGGACACCAGCATCACCTGACAAGAAACTAATCCTGCTACCGGTAGCCTTATCAACGATATAATAATCGACACCGGCTTCCACTGCCGTCAGTGATATTTTAACACCCTCGGCATCCCAACAGTAGTTTAAGTCTATGGTAGGCTCAACTACAGGTTGTACAGGTGCATCTTTAACAGATATACTAACTACATCTAACAGAAGATCACATGTTGGCGTACCTACAGCAATAACCTCATATAAATTATCTCCAATCTCATCACAAAGTACTGGAATAGTTAATGGATTACCATCTCCAGTGGCAGTCGCTACAACATTACTTAATTCATCAACAATATTGTAAACGCGTGTATCTTCACTTCCGTCCAACTCAATATTAATGGTTGTACCCTGGCAAATATTAACAAACTCAGTTGTTACAACATTAAATGACAACGGACTTGAATTAGAGGTTATTACAACAGCATTACCACTGTTCATTTGTGTAACACAGCCGTCACCACCGTAAGAAGCAATGATTGTATAAGTACCTTCTGGTAATATACCAAGACTTAACTGGCTACCAGAAGCATCTCCAACAACTTCAGCCTGTAGTTCCATGGCAAGGTTAAATACCTGGTATGTCACTCCATCCTGCTGGCCTGCAAGTATAATATCAACTCCACCTTCGGCTTCACAGTATGACAATTCAGTATTAACAATGTCATAGTTTACTATATCGGCATCAACACCAATGGTTACTTCACCATTCATGTTGGATGTACATAGTGTTGTGCTGTTATATGCCACTACAGAATATACACCTGCAGTGCTAAACGGACCAAATGTCAATTCAGATCCGGAACCGCTTACTCTTGTTCCCTGCTGGATGCCACCCATTTGCACAATGTACTCAACACCAACTTCTGAACTTTCGAGTTTAATATATGCACCTGCTTCAGTTGAACAATATTTACCCGAACCAGAAATCTGATAGGCAATTGGCAGAGGATGTACGATTAATGTTTCGCGGTTAAGCATTTCTATTTCACACCCCGCACCATCATCGGCCATCACATAATATTCACCTGGATTATTAACAAGGTCAAACGTGATAGGGTTATCAGTACCAACCACTGTTTGCTGAGCCGTTCCACTTGAACTACCTGGGGCATCGGCTAAATAAAGGGTATAGTTGACACCATTATCACCATAGGCAACACCAAACTGCTGACCAGGATCTCCATTACAAATGTCTCCACTACCGGTAACGGCGTACTGAGTCATTGCTCCCGGCACGTTAATAAAGATTGTATTCATCAATGTTTGCTCACAACCATCTTTATCGGCATATACCTCATATGTGGCACCAATATCAAGAACAGGTAACGGGAACTCTACATCATTACCATCGCCCGTAACTATATTTCCTGTTCTAACACCAGCTTTAACCAACTCATAAATTACTCCTGTTTCTGATGCTTCTACAATAACAACTGCACCATTATTACAGTCAAGGCCAGTACCAGGCTTGATACTTAAGACCTTAGTTAAGTCGGCATACACTTTCTCGGTAATTGCAACACGCGGAGTCATTTCACTTGTACAAGAGGTTACTCCATCTTTGCGCATAGCAACAATATAATACGTATCAGTACCAGTAATTTCAAAGTCGAGAATTCCGCCATTACCATCAACCCAAGGTCCTGTAACTAAGTCGCCTTCTCTCTCCCATCGGTACTGAACATCTGACTCTGAGCCATCCAGATGCAAGAAGGTAGTTCCTCCTGTACAGTAATCGCCATCTGATGTAACATTGAATACTGTTGGTAAAGCATCTTCTATAAGAATCAGTTCATTATTCATTGGTGATGAACATACTACACCTGTTGTTCGTGCTTCTACACGGTAGGTTCCTGCTACACCGTGATCTCCAAGGTTTAACGGCGCAGTATCATCATCAATTGTACCCGTAACAATTATTACCGATACATCATTATGGAATAATTCATAATCAACTCCGTTCTGCTGACCTGATATTGTGATGGTTACAACATCACCAGGACAGAAATGTCCATTATTGGTAGCTTCCAAATCATAAGATTTTGGTAAAGGTACTTCAACAACGCTGACCACTCCATTCATTGGAAACTTACAACCTGTTGCTGTATTAACAACTACACTATAACTTCCTTCTGTAGTGTATGGTCCGAATGTATGTGCCGAACCATCACCAGTCCATGAGTCACCATTTTCAATACCATCTCTGATTACACGATATTCGACTCCTACTTCAGATCCTTCTAGTACGACATTTGCTCCTGCATCACCAACACAGAAATTACCATCACCACTTACTATGAAGCTTGCATAAGTTCCATCCGGATCAATGGTAAATGTATTGCTCATCAAACTACTACAACCTGTAGTTGCATTAGTTGCCATAATTGTATATTCTCCAAAAATAGTTTGGAAACCGAAAGTAATTTCATTTCCGGTATTACCATTAACAGGTGTACCAATATTTCCACCATCAAGCATTAATTGATAGCTAACACCAGTTTCTGAATTTTCTAGTTTAACTTCATGACCAGCTCCACCGCCACAACCAGCAACTGATCCGGTAGGCAGAATACTATAAACTGTCGGTAAATCATTTCGTGTGATAGTTACACGATTATTCATCTCAACTTCTGAACCAGGAACAGTTGGGTAGAAACCTTCTACCCTGAACTCTTCAGTTGTAAGAGCTGCAGGTACAGTAACATCATCCCATCTGACCGTGTTTGTACCGTCGAATTGTATTATTGGATTAATAATCTGATCATCGGAAGTTCTTATTAATTGATAAGACACACCAGCCTGAGGTGTTGCAAGATATAGACTCACACCTGTTTCACCTTCACAATACTCTGTAGCAGAAGATAATAAGTCATAAGGTGTAATTCCATCAACAACACTCATTGTAATACTTGCTGATGACATACAATCATTTGCATTGTAGACATTTACAGAAATTACATCGCCATCTACCAAATCGTTTACTGGTCCATATGTATCAGCTCCTGAACGTGCCTGAACCAGAATGGTATTTTTAAAGAACTCATATTCAACTCCTCCTGTTGCTGTAAATGTAACATCAGTTCCAGTAATAATATTAGGACCTGTGTTGGCAGTAATACCTGCTGTTGGAAGCGAGTTAACAGTATGAACGAGTTCTGCTGACATTTGAGAACAAGTTGTTGTATTGTTAGTCACGTTAACGCTTACACGATCACCATCTACTAGGGCATTTGTTACATAAGTAGTTGCTGCAGAAGGTGCTCCAACACTAATTCCATTAACAAAGAATTCGTATAAATCACCTCCGGAACCGGTGAAGGTAACTTCATCACCATCACATATAATATTATCGGCGTCTGAACTGCTAATATCGGCTGTTGGTAATGGATTGACAGTAATTGCAATTCCGGCATGAGTATCTTCACAACCAGTTGCATTGGTTACTTTCACTTTTACAATCTGTCCATCGGTCAAACCTGATGCCACGAAAACATTATCAGTCGGATCGGCCACAACCTGAGGCACATCGTCAATCAAGAATTCGTATGTCACACCTCCTGTGGCAGTAAAGGTAACATCGTCACCGGCACAAATTGTAGTATTGTCGGCAGTTAATCCTGCTGTGGCAGCATCCTCAGTTATGTTAATAGCTGGACTTGTTGCCTGACAAGCATTTCCATCGGTTACTAAAACTTCAACCTTGAAGTCACCTGCCGTAATATGTTTAAATTCATTTGATGCACCAGAACCTTGTGACACATCGTCAAGAATAAATTCGTAATTAATTCCTCCACCTGCAGTAAAGGTCACTTCCTGTCCCGGACATGCGTTACCTGTTAATGCATCGCTAACCAAAGTCGGAATTGGTAGTGGGTTAACAGTATGAACCAATTCTGCTGAGGTTGCAGAACAGCCACCCGGCCCTACAGCAACAAGAACAGAAACACGATCACCATCAACCAAGGCTGATGTAGTGTAAGTATCTGTTGCAGAACCAGCTCCAACACTAATTCCGTTTACGAAGAATTCGTACCACGCACCACCTGATGCAGTGAAGGTTACTTCATCACCTGCACAAATAATATTATCAGGGTCAGAACTTGTCAAACCTGGTACAGGTAAAGCAGTTACCGTTATAGCAATGCCAGCATGTGTATCAATACAACCACTTGCATTGGTAACTTCAACAGTTACTACCTGAGCATTTGTTAAACCAGACCCTACATAAACATCTGCTGCTCCAGGCCCCTGAACAGGAAGTCCATCCACAAAGAATTCATATGTAACACCACCTGTAGCAGTAAAGGTTACATCCTCACCTGCACAAATTGTAGTTTTGTCAGCAACTAATCCTGCAGTAGCCGGATCAAATGTAATATTGACTGGAGTACTTGTTGCAATACAATCATTTGCATCAGTTACTGTCACAGTTACATTATAAGGATTATTTGTTGGATGAGTATATTTAAATTCGGTTGAAGCTGCAGGTGCTCCCTGACTTACACCATCAACAAAGAATTCATAAAGAACACCACCTCCGGCAGTAAAGGTTACTTCTTCACCCGGACAAGCTACGTTGCCAGCCTGATCACTAACCAAAGTTGGAGTTGGTAAATTATTAATTGTCATAACAACAGGCGGTGCTGAAGAACCACGACAACTTCCTTGAATGGCTTCAACAAAAATCTGATCGCCTGTAGCTAATGCATTATTGGTATAAACGTTTGATGCACTGCTCTGAACAAGGCCTCCGTTTAAATAGAAGTCATAGCTATCATAACCTCCCGTTGCTGTAAATTCGACATTAGTACCGATACATACCGAAGAACTTCCGCTAATTGGATTAGTTATGTTTAATGCAACAACCGGGTTGGCATTAACAGTCATTGTTATATTTGCAGACTGATCAAAACATGTAGTGGTATTATCAGTAACAATTACATAAATAACATCGCCATCTTGCAGGGCGCCATCCGAATATGTTGGGGTTGTTGAATTTTGAACAGATACATCTGTTACTCCTCTTACCCGATGGAAATCATAATTGTAATCGCCTGAACCGCCTACACCTGCAGCATTAAATGTTACAGTTGTTCCGGCACATATTTCTGTACCACCGGCAATAGGTGCACTAATACTGATATTAGCAGTAATAGTGTTTACAACAACATCAGTTGTTATTGTGGCAGAACAAGTTCCATCGAATACTTCTAATGAATAAGTGCCTGCCATGGCAGTAGTTGCATTAGCTATAGTAGGATTTTGCAAATTACTGGTAAAACCATTCGGTCCTGTCCACGTATAAGTTGCCATTCCATTAGGTCCGCCATATAATTCTATTTGATCGTCAGTACACACAGGACTATTACTTGACGCAGTAGGTGTTGGTAAGGCATTGATTACTACAGTAACAACATCTTCAGTGCTTGAACACCCGGTATTATCAATTACCGTTACACCATAGTCTCCTGCATCTGTGAGTGTTGCAGGATTAATTGTTAAAGTGGCTGCAGTCTCACCAGGTATAACAACTCCTCCTTTTGTCCAAACATATGAAGCATATGTTCCACTTCCTCCTGCCGGAGTAGCTGTTAAGGTTAAGGTTGCACCATCGCAAACAGGTGCATTGTATGCTAAGGATACAGTTGGATTATCATTAACCACCAAATTCGTTGTAGCTGCAACCACTGAAGAACAGGTGTTGGCATCTGTAACAACAACACTATATACACCGGCATCGGCCAAAGCTACTGGATTAATTGTAAATGCATCGGTAACTGGTGCAATTGGATTACTATTCAGTGTCCACGCATAAGTATAAGGCCCGGTTCCACCGGCTGGTGTTGCAGTAATATCTACTGAACTACCAACACATACAGGTCCGGTATTGGACGCTGTAACTGTCGGGTTAGCATTTACTGTAACATCAGTAGTTTCTGTACCGGTACATCCAAATGCATCTTCTACAGTTAATGAATATGTTCCGTCGCCGGCTAAAGTGATTCCAGATATAAGTGGATTTTGTAAGTTACTTGAAAAGCCATTAGGCCCGGTCCAGGTATAAGTGGCATATGGTCCTGAAGTACAATTCAATTGAACGTCTCCACCCTCACAAACAGGGCTATCATTATTTATTGTTGGGGTAAAGAAAGGTATAATAACCACTGCAGATGCATTTGACAATGGGCTAATACATCCATTATTGTCGGTAACCGTTACGGTGTATGCTCCAGCATTGGCAGGTGCTGCGGGATCTATTGTTAAAGTTGCCGTTGTCGCACCAGCTATTAATACGCCTTCATGGTACCAGGTATATGTATCATAAACACCGCTACCCCCAGCAGGCGTGGCTGTTAGAGTTAAGGTTTCACCCTCACACACATTAGTTGGCCCAACAGGAAGAGAAACAGTTGGGTTATCATTAATTATAACGATGGTAGATGCAACAGCTGCTCCACAATTATTGGCATCTGTAACAACTAACTGATACTCTCCTGCTTTATCAGCAGCTACGTTATTTAATGTAAATGCATCAGTTGTATAAGTTGTGCCTGATGGTATATGAGTCCAAACATAGTCGTAGGGTGCCTGCCCGCCTGTCACTGTCGAAGAAATCGTCACATCTCCACCTACACATACAGGCCCTGTATTACTTGCGTTAACGCTAGGTAACTCAAATACAGTTACAGTAGTTGTTGCAGTATTCACACATGTATTCACATCCTCTACAGTCAAAGTAAATGTGTGCGATCCAACACCAAAATCGTTTGACGATAGTGTCACATCCTGTGTGGTTCCAACTTCTGTATCTCCTGCGTCCGTCCATGTATATTTATCTAAACCGTCCGGATCACCATATAACTCAAAATCATCTCCTAAACAAACATCTCCTCCATTTGTAGCAACCGGTACAGGTAATGCATTAACAGTTAAGGTGGCAGAACCATTCATATCGGCTTCACAATAGAGGCTACCTCCAGGATTAAAAGCCTTCATTGTATAAACACCTGCAACACTAACAGAGAAAACCAGTGGATTACCAGTCCCTGGTTCAGGAATAACATTAACAGGATTACCATCTCTATATAATGTATACTCCATTCCTGTTTCTGACCCCTGTAATATCAGGTCATACGTCAGGCCAGAACAAATAACACCATCACTTCCAAAATTAAAAACTGACGGTGTCTGAAATACTCTTGTATAATCATAATTGGTTTGTACGTTTCCAAGTCCATCGCGCTGAATGTAACTAAACACAACTGGCTGACCATAATAGATAGCATCAACCATATTTGGAAGAAAATGTAATTTTGTATCTGTTCCCGAACCACTTGTGGTGAACCATGTTGGATGATCTGTTTCAACACCACCTGAGGTAGTATAGACCCTCCAGGTAATGGAAGTTGCAGCCGGGTGCCAGGATTCCGGAACAATATCAGCAGGTGTAGAACCTGAACAATATTCGTCTTCTACACTTGGTATTGTATTACGACCACCTTTAAGAATGGCCCCCGAATTAGCTATTTGCTTATTAACTTTTTCATAAAGCTTATTCCGCGCAGCCTGCTCTTCGTCTGAAGTTACACCTGCTCCATAAGTTTGCCCCATTACATTTGACACAAACATAAGACAAACAAATAGTCCCAATAAAAACTTAATTCTCTTCATAAACGTGTGTGTTTATTTCAGTCCCCAACTCCACAAACCCTCTACACAGCAATAAAAATATAATTTCGTTTCCAATACTAACAAAGGATAGAAGTTATTATTATAATTATTTTATCAACACCCGGTTTTGAGCGATTAATAACACAATCATTACCATATACTTCCCCCTCTTTTCCTTTGCGCACAGAAACGCACTCTCCCAATTAATAGAGTTTTTACGTCATTACCGTGCAGAAGTTACACCTCTTCATGCATTCTTCGTAAATTTCCTAATAATATATTTATGTCAACTAATTTAAACTATCCGTTTTTAACTGTAATTCCCAAACTCACCAATAGCTTTGGTTTTTCTTCAAGAGCAATACGAACAACCTTAACATAGTCACTTACATAACTTTGTAACTGAACCAACAATCTCTTCTTATCAACTGCAAGGCTACGAACCTGCCCCTGCGCTTCAAGACACACCCGCATTTTTCGCTCTAATTCATCCAAATTGGCGTCCATTATTTTTATATCATCTGCACTAATATTGTACACACTCAACTCAGTTAACCACTCTTTGTTATTTATCAGATTGGAAATAAAGGCCTTCATCTGAAGAATAAACTCATTCTTAGTACGCGCCCTTGCCCCATCCAATATTAACGCAGCTGTGGCTCCGGCATTATCAGCCAATGCAATCCGGGCCAGCTTCAAATAACGCATATAATCTTTCTTCAGACTCTCATAAAGCTTATTCTTTTCATCATAAACCCGCACCTTGTGGCGTTTTGCTGTTTCTATATTATCAAGCAACACACTCAACTCCCTGTTAAGGTTATACATGCGACTTAATTGAGCCTCACCATATCCATATTTACCCACAGTGCTCTTTACATCCTCCTGGTCCATGCTGTTTCGGAACAACACTTCAACACCGGACTGATATTCACTAATTCTGTTCTTTGTATAATGCATTCTATATACCTATAATATGGTTCTAATAAAATGGACAATCTGACTAAATACTATAAACACCTTAAATATTTCTAAAATATTTTAACAATTGCAATATTTTTTAAATCTTTTTTTCATATGTATGTTTCTTATTCTTATATGTACTCATAATTCTATACGAAAGTAATTAACAATTACTTATTAGATATAGTATTTATATATTAAGTATAGTTCGTTTTTAAATAATATATTACCATACTTCAAATAGAAAACCAGATTTAATAATTCGTTTTTTGAATTTTAACAATATTGCTTTAAAGATAATAATTAGAATAAAGTAGTAATATCAATCCCGTGAAATAAAGCTCCAAATGACTGATGGCAAACAGGAGATGTTAACCTTATAAGTCTTGAATATTCCATTGCAGCATAGAATAAAGAGTGGCTTGATGATTTACACCAAACAGAATTACCACCCTCTTACCGCCTCATTATCATCAATATAGATTTATTGTGATTTTTTATGGATGTACCTTATT
>JAKSBD010000153.1 GCA_022361295.1 Bacteroidales bacterium | reverse complement strand
ATTATGGGTATAGGTTATTGTACCGTCATTATTATTGGTAACCGATCCATTGGTTGCGGCACCAAAAGCTAAAGTAGAGAAAACCACAGTGCCGTCGTCGCTTACATTATCTGTCAGATCGATGTTCACAGAAGCACCTTCAAGTACAGTAGCAGCATCGTCAGTTGCCACCGGCGGGTCATTCTCAGGTGTTACAGTAATAGTGATTGTAGCCGTATTGGATGTTGCTCCGTCGTTATCATTCACCGTGTATGTGAAACTATCACCAGTTGTTTCAGAATCATTATGGGTATAGGTTATTGTACCGTCATTATTATTGGTAACCGATCCATTGGTTGCGGCACCAAAAGCTAAAGTAGAGAAGACCACAGTGCCGTCGTCACTTACATTATCTGTCAGATCGATGTTCACAGAAGCACCTTCAAGTACAGTAGCAGCATCATCAGTTGCCACCGGCGGGTCATTTTGGGGTGTTATATTTATTGTAACTGTTGTAGTGGCTGATGTTAATCCCTCATCATCATTAGCCGTGTATGTGAAACTGTCACTTGTAGTTTCAGAATCATCATGGGTATATGAGAAAGTTCCATCTGAAAATAAGGTTAAAGATCCATGACTGACATTGTCAACCAATGCAGCCGTTAACGGATCACTGTTTGGGTCACTGTCATTTGTTAATACAGAAGTTGAACCATCTGATAAAACTGTAGCAGTTTCTCCTTCGTTAACGTTAATAATATCAGGAATGGCAGTAGGAGCATCTTGTCCTACAATAAAACCAGGCAACATTATAGCGAATAACGCAAGGCAAGTTGCTTTTAACAACCTGTTAATTGGGCTTTGGGTTTGCATAACAAAATAGTTTTGGTAAAAACTAAATAACCAAGTTATTAAGTATTATGCCTTTTAGCTCACTTTTTTGATGAAATGACGAAAAATGAGTGTGAAAATTAGTCCCGGATGCCGATTTGTAAGTTAACGTTTAAGAATTAAGTAATTATACCAATATTACATCAAAAAGCCATTTAAAAAATTCTTTAGTGCTTCGTTATAAAAGAACAACAGAACTTCTGCTAGGCCTCCCACGTTAACTATCGTGGTTTATGCCTTGCCTAATTACAAATATTCTGTAATTATTTAAGTCGCCCTTTGAAGAAAAGTTGGTATTAAAGCTGTGACTAGTGCAAAAAAAGCTGTCACATTATATTGTAACAGCTTCACAAAGACTAACAGGCCTATTAACCTTAGATCGACATTAAATGACGATCTAAGGTTATTAAGCATTTAAGCGGCTAAGCTCTGCTTTAACCTTTTTAATCTCCTCATTTATACGTTTGATTTCTTTGAGGACGAAAGAAATTTCATAACCGTCACGAATAGCTTCTTTATCAAACTTCTCCATCACTATGTAATAGTACTTTTTACCCCTGAATTGTACTTTTAATGATTGATTGGCATTGTTGGCAATAAAGTCAATTACACCATTGTCTTTTCCATCTTTGAAGTTAACAACTTCCCATTGGGTTTCTCCATCTTCAAAATGACGGTTATTAAAACCATCTTCTTTAATTTCTTCGCTTAGTGCATTATTACCACTGAAATAAACTTTTATCTGATCGTGATAAATTCTTTCGGCACCAGTGTATCGGCTCGAAATATAGAAGTTACCTTCTAAATCAAGATGAGCCCTCAGATAGGTTCTTCCATAAGAGTTTTCAGGCTTTTGTCGTTTATGAATAAGTATCTTTTTTGATCCATAATCAGAGGATTCAATAAAGTTCTTCATCAAGGGCTCAAGTTCAGATTGCTTCGCCTGTAGCATGCTGTCAAGAAAAACCAGGTTTTGTCTCTGCTCTTCAATGGTAATTTGTCGCAAAAGGTCATTACCACGTGTAATATATTCAACCTGGTTTGGATATAATTCTTCAATCGAATCTATCTCCAGTTTAGCATCATTGAACTTCTTCTGATTAAACAGTTGTTCTGCCAGATCATATTTCTCTTTAGCCAATTCTTCCTGACTTGGACCACAAGCCACGAATAGTATCGTAAATAGCAATATTGATAAAGGTAACGTCTTCATGATTTTTGTATTTGTTAGTCAAAAGTAAGAAGAAGTATTGATAAATCCAGTAGCTGTATATAAACTCCGAAGGACCGGGAAGTAAATGATTTTTGATAGTTGATATCAGGTATATTTCACTAACATATTCGGGTTTAACTAAATATATAATCAAGCTCCAATCTAATAATACCATTTAAATATTAAAATGTGCTGGTATGATGCCGATACATTTTCAGAGTGTTTTTGGGAGTGAAACGAACTTAGGACGCTCCCGATAGCTATCGGGATTGATTAGTAATCGGTATAATTGATGAAATTTACCTCATGGCAGCACTCTGCCTCTTTATAACTAAAGTCATCCTAAAGTTATATTTAAGACATATTAAATTCAGATTAAAGTCAATCTGAATCGAATTTAATTTGAGTTTAATTTGAGTTTGGTTTGAGTTTAGTCTGAGTTTAATTAGATTTAGAATCTAGGCATACACAGAGCGATGCCAATGACAGCCTTTTTATTCAGATCCGTCAGGTATCGTACTGTAAAGAAGATTCTTAAGAGGAATTGTATAAGTTGAATTCAACTGCGCGACGGGGTTAATAATCTGTGTCGCTATTTTCTTTTAGTAGTTTTTTTGTTGATAATAAGCCACATGCGGCATAAATATCTTCTCCTCTTGATTTTCTGATGGTAGTTGTAATGCCCTTCTGAGATAACTTATCGCGGAAAAATTCCATGGTTTTATAATCGCTTCCCTCCAGTGGAGAGTTAGGGATTGGGTGAAAATGAATCAAATTAATGCGACATTTTATTCCGTTAAGCAATTGGAGTAATCCCTTAACATGTTGAGCTGAATCGTTAACACCTTTAAACATGATGTACTCAAAGGAAATGCGACGCTGTCGGCCAAAATCATAATCATGCAAGGCTTCAACCAGTTTTTCGGCTGTATATACATTTTCAATTGGCATCAGCTGTTTGCGTTCTTCGTTAAAAGGAGAATGGAGACTAATGGCCAGGTGAGCTTCCGACTCTTCAATAAAGCGGCGCATAGCCGGTATTACTCCTATGGTTGATACATTAATGCGGCGCGGGCTCCATGCATAACCCCATTCGGCAGTGATGATTTCAAGGCTTTTGAGCACATTTTCAATGTTATCCATAGGTTCCCCCATACCCATGTATACTACATTGGTCAGCGTATCCCGCTCTGGTAAACTTGCAATCTGGTTGAGTATTTCATTGCTTGTCAGGTTCTTCTGGAAACCCTGGCGAGCAGTCATACAGAATAAACAGCCCATTTTACAGCCAACCTGAGACGAAATGCATAAGGTATTGCGATTTTCTTCCGGTAAATATGCAGCTTCAATAAACTGATTATTATTGGTTTGATAAAGGTATTTCTTAGTGCCGTCGACTGATTCCTGAAAAGACTGTGGTGGCATTAGGCCAACCTCGTACTTTTCATTCAACTGAATTCTGGCTTTTTTTGATAAGTTAGTCATATCGTCAATGGTTGTCACATGCTTTTTGTACAACCAATCGGCAATTTGCTTTGAGGTAAATGCGGGCAAACCCAAATCTTTCACACATGCCTTTAACTCACTAAGTGTTTTTCCGTATAATGCCTCTTTACTCATCTTTAAAAGTATATTTCTGCAATAATATTATCAAAAGCGACGCCTTTTGCAATCAGTATTTCCCTGACGTCTATTACCATTTGCGAACTGCCGCAAAGATAGTATTTATTATTGGTTGGAAGATTCTCTGAATTCTTCAGATAACTTGTTAAGCGACCTTCTGTTGTTTTTTCACTGGCCTCTGTTGTGCAAAATCGCTGGTAGTTATTGCCCAGTTGCTCCTCCAGGTAATCCTGAAAGAAAAACTTGTCCAGTGTTCGTGCACCATGCAGGAGATTAACATTGTTTGCCTGTTTTGATTCCACCAATGAAATAAATGGCGCAATACCGGTTCCTGTTGCAATCCATGTGGCAGGACTGTCCAGGCACAGGAATTTACCGAATGGTTCAGAAATATAAATGGTATCACCGGGTTTGACAACTGATAAAGGAGGTGTTAACTCACCCTCGGGCTTTACATCAAAAAGAATACTTAAGTGTTTTTTGCTGATGCCTGAAGCAATGGAGTAGAGACGAGGTTCATCAGTTGGTTGCATGGCAACGGCAATTACCTGTCCTGCTTTAAAGTCAAACGGTTTGTCAACAGATATGTAGTGAACATCGTCGGTTAAAAGCTCATTGCTGATTACGTTTACCGCTTTTAGTTCCTTTGTTTTGTGCTGGTTCATCAATTCAATTTTGTATGAAACGCTATAATTCTTGTTTTGTTTGTTGATTTGGCGATTTGTTAATTTGATAAATCCAGAATCCAAAACTGAAGAACAGACTTCATACGTAACAATTCAACGTTGTGCGATATACTTCGTCTTTCCATATAATCTGAGAGCGGAGTTTAATGTCGAACTCATGTTTATTCATCTCAACCATCTTACATTAAAACATTGTAAATCAAAAGTGGCTGTCCCGATAACCCGGAACAGCCACTTTTATTATTTATTAAGTAGAATTACTTTAATTCAATAAGTGCTTCACCTGTCATTTCGTCTGGTTGTTCAACGTTCATTAAACGAAGAATAGATGGTGCAACGTCAGCTAATATTCCATCTTTAACCTCACCCTTACGCTCAGTAACCCAGATGAACGGAACCGGATTTAACGAGTGAGCAGTGTTTGGTGAACCATCAGCATTAATAGCGTTATCTGCATTACCGTGGTCAGCAATGATGATTGCTTCATAACCGTTTGCTTTGGCTGCTTCAATAGTTGCTTCGAGGCATTCGTCAACAGCTTTAACCGCTTTCATAATGGCATCGTACTCACCAGTGTGACCAACCATATCACCATTCGCATAGTTTAAAGCAATGAAATCATATTTGTTCTGATTCAACTCAGCTACAATCTTATCTTTTACTTCGTGAGCACTCATTTCTGGCTGCAAGTCGTATGTAGCTACTTTTGGTGAGTTAACCAGGATGCGATCTTCACCGTCGTAAACAGCCTCGCGACCACCTGAAAAGAAGAAAGTAACGTGAGCATACTTTTCAGTCTCAGCAATGCGCAATTGTTTCATACCTGCGTTGGCAACTACTTCACCAATTGTATTTGATACATTATCCTTATCAAATAAGATGTGCATACCTTCAAAGGTAGCATCATAAGGAGTCATGGTACAGTAGTGTAAAGGAATTGTTTTCATTCCTTCTTCAGGCATGTCCTGTTGAGTTAATACCTGAGTAATTTCACGTGCACGGTCATTTCGGAAGTTGAAGAATACAACAACATCACCTTCACTGATGGTTCCTACCTGCTTGCCTTCAGCATCAACGTGGCTAACAGCCTTGATAAACTCATCGGTTACACCTTCAGTGTATGACTCATCTATTGCAGAAAGGATATCGTTTGTTGCTTTACCTGTACCGTTCACCATCAAGTCATAAGCCTCTTTAACACGCTCCCAACGCTTATCGCGGTCCATTGCATAGTATCGGCCAATCATTGATGCCACCTGACCACCTGATTTCTCCATGTGCTGAAGTAATTCAGCCATAAAGCCTTTACCACTTTTCGGGTCAGTGTCACGTCCGTCCATAAAAGCATGAACGAAAGCGCGCTCTTCAATACCATATTCTTTTGCAATGTCTAATAATTTGTATAGGTGCTCCTGGCTTGAGTGTACACCACCTTTGGATAATAATCCCAGGAAGTGAATCTGCTTGTTGTTTTCCTTTGCATATGAATAAGCTTTAACAACTTCAGGGTTTTGAGCGATTGAACCATCGGCACAAGCACGGTTAATCTTCACCAAATCCTGGTATACAACACGTCCGGCACCAATGTTCAAGTGACCTACTTCACTGTTACCCATCTGTCCGTCAGGTAGGCCAACATTTTCACCAGAGGCTTGTAATTGAGAGTTTGGATAATTTTTAACCAAACTATCGAAATATGGCGTTTCACCTGTGAAGATACCATCTGATTTCGAGTGGTCTCCGTATCCCCATCCATCAAGGATAATCAAAATCGTTTTCTTACTCATGTGATAATATTTAAATCTTTTTGTGTATTTGCTTTATAATCATCTGTTAAAACGGCGCAAAAATAGATAAATTAACAGTAATTTAAAAGGTTCTGCTTTTTTGCTAAAAATGTTTTAACTGACTAATAGTAAACAAGGCACATGGATGATGGTTTATTACTGGAATAGCTGTAAACGTTAAAAAAATGTAATTATACCAAATGTGTTATGAATGAATTATAAAAAAACTGATTGTCCGCATTTAAGCTAAAAGATCAACACTGAGATGCAAAGACGCAGAGTTGTTTTTTAGGCTTAGTTATAAAATACTGCTAAACAGTGTCTTGTGATAATATTTGTGTTCGTTATATATTTTGAGCGAATAAAGGCTTTAAAGCAAAGCAAGCCGGATAAAAGTTTATCCGGCTTGCATGTTGCATGAGTAAAAAATCAAATTTCAGGTTATGAAAAAAATCTTTTAATTACAGTTCTTGTTCTTCGTATTTAAATGTCCCATTCTGAAAAGAATAAACTTGTTTTGATGGCTTTTTGTATTCCTTCTTACCAGTGCTATTGATACCCCATTTCCACATGTGGACAAGAATAAATGCACTAAGAATTATTGAGAGTATAGCGAATTGTAACATAACGATATTGAGTATTAGTTAACGACTTATTTTATTGTGTTTTTTACGATAAATATTAGCGTTGGCCTTACTTTGTTTGTGTTGAATGACTGCACGTTCTTTTCTGGTTACAACGCCATCAGCCCTGGCTGCTTTTTTGGTGCGGTTAATATTAATTTGCTGCTTCTGCAGTTGCACCGTTTCAGCTCTTGTTAATTCGCCTGATGCTACACCATTACTAATGCGTACCTGCTGGTTAACTTGTCGTTTTTTAACAGGATTGTTGGCTGTTACTATTCCAGAAAGTAAAAATATGGTGACTGCTAATAGGTAAAATCTTTTTGTCATGGTATTGAGTTTTAAGTTGTACTTGTTTACTCATCTACCGTCTAACATTTATTTTACCCTACCATATCAATGAAGAAAAATTACAACTATTCTTTATTGTACTTAATATCAGGAGGATTACCAATGGGGTGAATGATAATTTCATTACGGCAATTGTCACAAATGTATATTTCACATCCAGTGCAGCAAAAACAATTGCAGCAACTTCTGCCCAGGTCATCTTTTTTCCAGGATGACTGGCACTCGGGACATGTTATTTGCTCGTTTCTTTCCACTATTTTCCGGGTACTGGAATTGCTTTATTGATAGTTACATCACCCATCACAAAATGTTTCGGCCCAAGCTTTATTTCACTATTCAGCATTTCATCCCAGCTTACTTCTTTACCGGTGTATGCTGAAATGCGCCCCATAATAGCGGTTAACGACGATTCAGCTATTTGTTTAGCTTCATTAATTGGTTGCTTTGTTCTGATAGCCGTAATTAAATCGACATGTTCCTGAATAAAAGCGCGCCAGAAAAAGTGCCAGCGATCGTTTTGCTGTTCTTCATTTAAAGGATACTTCCATCTGACCTGCCCCTGGGGATTAAATATAGTGTTTTCGCAATTGGTGTAGCCATGTGTTCCTCTTAAATAATCACTCACATTGGTAGAGCAGCCATTTATTTGTCGACACATACTATGTACATGAACATTGTTGGGGTAAATAAAATCAACACTAAAGTTATCATACTGGTCACCTGTTGTTCTTCGCTGACGACTGCCAAAGCCGATAGCTTTAATGGGGTGACTTCCGATAAACCAATTCATCAGATCCAGATTATGAATGTGTTGCTCAACTATATGGTCGCCAGATAACCAGGTCCAGTTAACCCAGTTACGAACCATGGCTTCCATTTCACTCCATTCTGCATTGGGATTAACGTGCCAAAGTTTACCCTGATTATAATAGCAATTACCCGAGGTGATTGCTCCAATTGCCCCTTGCTTAATTTTGTTGTATGTAGCCAGATAATCTTCCTGATGTCGTTTAATAGTGCCGGTAACAACCGACAGGCCCATTTCTTTAGCTCTGATACCATTGATTAAAATGGAACGTACCCCAACCGGATCTACCGCTACAGGCTTTTCCATAAAAACATGTTTACGGGCTTTTACGGCTGCTTCAAAATGTTTCGGTCTAAAAACGGGAGGTGTTGCAAGTATAACAATATCAATACCGGCATCTATAACTTTTTCAAAGGCATCAAAGCCAACAAAACATTTTTCAGAGTCGACCTCAATGTTTCTTTCCGCTTTTAAATTGGCCCTGCAGTTATTAAGTTTATCATTAAATGCATCACCCAATGCAACTATTTCAAGTGAAGGACCTGCATCAAGGAAGTTAAGGGCAGCTCCGGTTCCTCTTGAACCACAACCTATTAATCCCGCCTTTAAAGTTTTTCCATCAGGGGCTTTTGTTAAAGTGTTTGATGTCTTTTTATTTTGCCTGCAGCTTAATGTGCCTGTTGCTAAAGTGAGACTGCCAGCCAATAGGCTTTTGTTGATAAAGTCGCGACGGGAATAGCTCATATTTAATTTATTTGCTCAGGTTGATAGCTTAAAATTACTCTAAATCCAACATCATTACAATCAGAATACCACCAGATACTCTTTGGAATTTGCGGATCGGTTTTCAACCATTGTTTATGTTGCGTCGTTTCTGACCATTGAGGAGAGAGCTCTTTTATGTCAGTTTTAAAGGAGCCTCCTTTTATGATGTATTCGTTAGCGTTGGCAGCATCACTGCAAAACTCCTTGACATTACCAAACAAATGCTTCACTCCAAGCAAATCAGCTTGTATGGAAGTTGGTTCTATTGTTTGTGTATTATTAGTGTTGGCAATTTTATGGTGAATTCCTGTATTTTTTATGGCTTTTGTAGAGGCAAATTCCCATTCCAATGCACTTGGCAGGCGGTAGGTTTTTCCTGTTTTAAATGATAGCCAGCGGCAATATGCAAGGGCTGCATGGTGTGTCATGGTAATAGCAGGCCGTTTGCCAAAACCCCAGCCTTGGTCGGGATTTCCCCATGGTGGTGTTGCTCCGGAAATTCCATCCAGTTCCTGATTCTCATTTCGTCCTTCACCTTCTGTTTCGGACAGAAAAAGCAGGTATTCATCCCAACTGACTTCGATCTCACCTATAAAAAAACTTTTTATTAGTGTGTCTTTTTGTTGTGTGCGAAGAACTCCACCTTCAACGGCCATCATTTTAAAAGAGACATCACTGCCTGGTATGGTTTCGGTGTATGTCTCAAAAGTATCTATTGTTGCCGCTTCGGTAAATGTGGTATCAACCTGCGTTCTGTTTCTTAGAATAGACAGGTTGTGTGTTTTGGTTTTATTGCCATGGCCAATGTTGATGTGGCACTGGATACAGTGCATTTCATTCTTATGCTGGGTGTAGTGCCAATGGGCCATTTCACCATTTTCAGATAGCTTCACCGGAAATAATTTAGGATGACATAGTAAGCACGATTGTTTATATGTATGATGGCGGGCTTGTTCAATTTGTGTCTTTTCAGACCAGTTATACTCAGTGCTGTCTTTAAAATGAAAGGCATAAAAATCACGCCATCCGGCTTTAAGCTTTTCTTTATAATAGCCATGACCTTTAGGGGGTAAATGGCAGTCGACACATCTGGCTTTTTTCAGATGTGGAGGTGTGTTATAGTGAACAGATTCCACCCATGAAGTATGAGCATGGTCATGCACATGACAGCTGTTGCAGTATTCGTTTGTTGATGTGTAATTGTCCGCCTTTATCAACAAAAAACGCAGTAATACAATGACAATGCCTGCTAACAAAAGAAATGTAGCCTTTTTCTTCATGAAATTAATTAAATACTTTGTTTGGGGTCAAAGATAATTTATCGCAGAATCAAAACAATAAGAAAGGTCATATTCTTACGGTAGCTTTCAGTACAGGAGTTTTAGAAATGGAAGTTGTTTAATGTTGTAGGGGATTTTCGAGAGTGATGTATTGATTTTCAATATAACTTTAAACGACTTCATAAAAAAAGCGGACTTCGGTCCGCTTTTTTATAATGTAGTTATTGTGATTATTTCTTTGTTTGATCTAAAACAGAAGTTGCAGTGGCAATAATGCTTGAAACATCTGACATATTAGATGGAATAATCATTGTATTATTGGTTTTTGCCAATTTGCCAAACTCACCTAAATACTGTTCAGCTACACGAAGGTTAACGGCATCGATACCACCCTTTTCGTTTATAGAAGCGGCAATTTCACGAATACCTTTAGCGGTTGCAGATGCTACAAATTCAATTTCGGCAGCTTTACCTTCAGCTTCATTAATACGTTTTTGTTTTTCACCTTCCGACTTGGCTATTAGCTCTTGTTTATCACCTTCAGCTACATTTATTTTCGCTTGCTTCTGACCTTCTGATTCTGCAATCATGGCACGTTTTTCACGTTCAGCGCGCATTTGCTTTTCCATGGCATCTTTAATACTTTGCGGCGGCGTGATATTTTTCACCTCGTAACGGGTAATTTTAACTCCCCACGGATCGCTTGCTTTATCTACAGCCTCAACAATGCTGGTATTGATTGTTTCACGTTCTTCAAACGTTTTATCTAAATCAAGACGACCAATAACACTACGCATAGTTGTTTGAGCAATCTGAATAGCTGCAAAGCCGTAGTTGTCAATTCCGTAAGACGCTTTTTTAGGATCGATTACCTGCAGGTACAATACACCGTCTACTTCCACAGCAATATTATCTTTAGTAATACAAGACTGCGAAGCAACATCAATAGCCGCTTCTTTTAGTGTATGCTTGTAAGAAACTTTGTCAAGGAATGGCATTAAAAAATGGAATCCTGCGGTTAGTGTTCCATTGTACTTTCCTAATCGTTCAATGATATAAGCCGAACGTTGCGGAACAATTTTAATACAAGACAGGAGAATGATTACAATTACGACGATGACCGCAATTAGAACAATACTTTGTGCATCCATAAAAATGAAAATATATTAATGGTTAAAAATTTATGCTGGCTCAACTTCAAGGATGAGGCCTATTTTTCTGATGATTCTGACTTTTGCACCGGCAATTACTTCGACTTCGGCAGAGGCGGTCCATGTTGTACCTTTAAACTCTACTTTTCCATCTGAATCAGGACGAATATTACTGATGCATTCCCCAAATTCACCAACAAACTCTTCATCCGGATCATCAACCAGATCTGGCATATTATAAAGTTTTTTAAGAAGGAATGAGCGTAGGAAAATAAGCGATAGTACAGATGTTGAACTAAAAATTAGAAACTGCATGGCCAATGAAGGCTCAAACAGATACACACATAATGCAGTTATCAAGGCACCAATGCCAAAAAACAAGATAAAAACCCCTGGGATAATAAATTCGAGTAATAATAACACAGCCCCTGCGATAAACCAGATTACTGCGGCATTTGATAAGACTTCCATAATTTCTTTTGTGTTTGGTTTAGTAAACTTAAATATAGGGAATTTTGATTATGTAGCAATTATGTGTTGCCATAATAAAAGTTAAAAAAAACGAGGCTCAAGGGAGCCTCGTTATATATTTTATACCGATTTGTAAATGATAATAGCTCGAAACCGCTTAGCTTTTAAAGCTGTTATTAATCTATCGGCAATATATCAAGTGATCATATCATAGTTAAACCAGTATTACTTGTCCATAATGTCTCTTGCCTGATGGAACACCGCCAATCCGCCTGTTGATGTCTCTTTGTAGATATTGGGTAAGTCATGGCCTGTCTGTTTCATGGCTTTTACAACTTCATCAAAGGTAATCCGATGTCGACCGTCAGATAACAACACATAAGTATTATGATTCAGAGCCCTGGCTGCCGCAAACGCATTTCGTTCAATACAAGGTATCTGCACCAAACCGGCAATAGGGTCGCAGGTTAACCCCAGGTGATGTTCCAGTCCCATCTCTGCAGAATATTCAATTTGATAGATAGTTCCTCCAAATAATTGTGTGGCAGCAGCTGAAGCCATAGCACAAGCAGTTCCTACTTCTCCCTGGCAACCTACTTCCGCACCTGATATTGAGGCATTGAACTTAACCAAATTGCCAATCAGTCCAGCCGTAGCTAATGCTCTTAAAATCTTCTTGTCAGTTGTTTCGTAATAGCTCTCAACGAACTTAAGAACAGCAGGTAATACTCCACTGGCACCACACGTAGGAGCCGTTACAATGGTACCACCGGCTGCATTTTGCTCAGAAACAGCTAAGGCGTATGCAAATATCATTGAACGACGCTCCATACGCCCACTAAAGTTTTTTGCCTTCGTATAGTAGGAGGCAGCTTTTCGGGGTAATCTTAAAGCACCAGGCAGAACGCCTTCTTCATCTAGTCCTTTTTTAATGGCTGTTTTCATTACTTTCCACACCTTCTCAAGGTAAGGCCATATTTCAGGTCCTTCAACATCTTCGACGTACTCCCACAAGTGTTTGCCATTGTTGTCGCACCATTTTAAAATATCATCTAATTTGGTTAGCTCATACACAGCCTTTGTTTCCTCCTGTGTGAAGTCATCAATAACCGTTCCTCCGCCAACACTATAGGCTGTCCATTTGTCGATTTCATTATTATCGGCATCAAGCGCATAAAACGTAAGTGCGTTGGAGTGGCGCGGAAGAAACTCATCAGGTTTCCATTCAACAGTCAAAGGCAGCTCCTTCTTCTTAAATACCTGTTCAATGGCAAAATCTGTTAAGTGACCTTTTCCTGTGGCCGCTAAACTACCATAAAGGGTTACTTTATACGATGCAGCTGAAGGCTGACGTTTAATAAATAATTCAGCAGCTTTCTTAGGTCCCATTGTATGACTGCTGGAAGGGCCACTCCCGATTTTAAAAATCTCTCTTATCGACTCCATCATAACTATAAATTTACCAAGGCAAATGTAAGGAAGGTGATTTTAGCGAACTACTCTAATGAGGTAAATTTATCAAGCTCTTTAGCTGATTTTTATCAATTTTAAAAAAGCGCGTAGGTCTTGAATTACAGAAAAGTATCAGTTAAATTTATAACAATCAATCCTCCATACTATGAAAAATTCCATACCTAATCAATTTCTTTACGATGTTGTTAACCAACAGGAAAATCAGTTTCAACAAGCCAAGTCTGACAAACAATGGTCTAAATTATTATTCTCGGGTAGTAATTTATGGATGGACACAGGCGATTTTGATGCCGCGTCTGAATTATGGACCAATGAGTTTTCTGCTTTAACGACTAACAATACCTTGCTAAATGCTGAAGTTCAGAAAGGCGTTTATGATCATATCATAACTACCATTGGAAAACAATTAAATGGATTAAACCAGGATGAGAAAGTTGATGAAGTTGCATTTTGCCTGAATGCCATACATGGTTTGCGACTGGCTAAAACCTTCAATTGTAAGGTTAGTGTTGAACTGCACACTAATTATGCCCATAATAGTGAAATGACTTACCAGGTGGGTAAACGCTTATTTGAGTTGTGTAAAGAGCAGTTTATTATTAAAGTGCCATTTACAGCAGCAGGTTTAATAGGAGCCCGTAAGTTGCACGATGAAGGGGTGCCTGTTAATATGACCTTGTGCTTTAGTGTGCGTCAGAATGTTTTGGCAAGTATGATTGCTAAGCCTGCCTATTCGAATGTTTTTGTAGGAAGGGTAGGCGCTTATTTTGCCAATAATGGCTTTAATACGGCTGGTCATATTGGTGAGATGGTAACGACAGAAGCGCAAAAATGCCTGCGTAAAGTAAATGAACGGGGATACGCCAACACTAAATTGATTGCGGCAAGTATAAGGTCTGCCAACCAGATAAATGATCTGGCAGGAACAGATGTTTTGACAATTCCTGTTGGAGTGGTTAAAGATTTCAATAAACTCGGACTGAAGGGTGAACCTTCAATTGAAATGCCAAGTGGCGCTTTAATAAAGCAACTGAATCTAAAACATCTGTGGCAGGTTAATGACCAGGAGCGGGGAGTAGCTGTTAAGCTATCAACAAAGGTACCTGCCAATCAGGATATCCTTGTTGAGCAATTCCATAAATACGGATGTCATGATATTTTTCCAGAGTTGAGCAATCGTGAACTGGTGCAAATAAAAGAAGATGGTAAAATACCACAGCATAATAAATGGAGTGGCAGGATTGAAAATTTTGAAATTGGTATAGATACATTACTAAACCGGGCCGGTTTGTTTGCATTTATAAAAGATCAGGCTGCACTGGATGCGAGAATTGTCAATTATTTGTAGGAAGGTGTTAATGATTAGAGATTAATGATAAGAGATAAATGGTATAATACACTCCAGCCCGGTAAAATGGGCTCCGGAGCGGGGAAATTGACTCCTTAGATGTGGTAGGTGTTTGATTACACTCCTTACCGGATTTATTCACGGATTAATTGAAAGGATACTGAACAATTCTTCTTTTAATTCCTTTTGTAGTCAAAAAAAGTGGTTAAAATGAGTCAATATAAAGATACACTACACATTATCTATGGCAGTCGAACAGGAAATGCAAAAGCAGTGGCTGTTCTTGCCGATGAGTATGCCAGGAGTATAGGCTATCAGTCAGTATTACTTGCAATGCCTGAAATGGACTTTCAGGAAATTGAGAAAATGGAGAATTTGCTTGTGATTGTAAGTACACATGGTGAAGGGGAGCCGCCTGTACAAGCCGAAGGATTTTATGAATTTCTACACAGTGATGCTATCAAAAGACAGCACGCAAAGTTTGCTGTGCTGGGCTTAGGAGATAGCAGTTACAGATATTATTGTCAAACAGGAGAGGATATTCATAACAGATTGAGGGATTTGGGTGCTTCTGCTGTAATGGAACCTGTTAAGTGCGATATTGACTTTGAAGAGACGGCAAAGCAATGGGTACTTGATGTGTTTGATGTGTTGAAAGACATATTGCCAGTACTTAATGAGCCTGAAAAAGATGGCTTTACTTTTGATTTGAAGCTGGATGGTGATACCCATTCGGCATATAAGGCTGAATTGCTTGAAAAGCGTCTTTTGACGACAGACGACAGTAGTAAAAAGGTACTTCACGTAAGCTTATCACTCAAAAATTCAGGGATTGACTATATACCAGGTGATGCCATTGGTGTTTACGGAACCAATTCCCGTACTTATGTAGATGAGCTATTACGTACGCTCAATTTTGATAAGGCTTATCCTGTTATTGAAAAGGACAATACCCGCTTACTAAAGGAGGTACTGATTCATGATTATGAGCTCACATTAATTACCCCGCTTGTTATACAGAAGTATGCGGATATAGCACAAAATCAGGGTTTAAATGAACTGATTAATAAACCTGGTGAATTAGAGGTTTATGCTGTTGAAAAAGATGTGCTCGACCTGGTGAGTGATTTCCCGGGAAATTACAGTGTTGAGGAGTTTTTAGGTGTTCTTCGAAAGCTGAGTCAACGACTGTATTCGGTGGCTTCAAGCAGAAGTGAGGTAGGCGAACAGGCTGATATTACCGTAAAGGTGATTGAGAACAGTGATGAAAAAAGAATGAGAAACGGAGTGTGTTCATCTTTTCTTTGGCATCGTCTTGATGTCGGGGATATGGTACCTGTTACGCTGGAAACGATATCGAAGTTCAGATTGCCTGAAGATGATAATGTACCTATTATAATGATTGGTGCCGGAACTGGCATTGCGCCTTTCAGAGGATTTTTACAGGAACGCCTGGCAAGAAATGCAAAAGGAAAGAACTGGTTATTGTTTGGAGAGCGAAACAGTCAATCGGATTTTCTTTACCGGGAAGAATTTATGGAATTGAAAAATAAAGGTCTGCTCCATGAATTAAACACCGCCTTTTCCCGTGACCAGGCTGAAAAGGTATATGTGAATCATATAATTGAAGAGAAGGCTGAAGATATGCTAAGCTGGATAGATAATGGAGCTGTGGTATATGTATGTGGTAGTAAAGATAAATTAGCGACGTCGGTACGAAAGAGTTTTGTAAATATTTTGAGCAAGTATAAAAGTGTTAGCTCTGTGGAGGCACAAAGGCAATTGGATGAGTTAAAAGCAAATAAACAATTCCAGGAAGAAGTGTATTGATCACTAATTTCATATTGCTTGTCAGGAATGCTATACTTCAATAAGAAACAAGCAAGCTCAAATACAAAAAACAATTAAAAGAATAAGCCCCGATAATTATCGGGGCTTATTCTTTTAATTGGCTTGAGTTCTGATTTTAATGACAAACTCAGGCTCTGATTTAAACCGTTTGCTTAACGTTTATCGGTTCAACCGGTTTAAGTTGATCGATCCAGGTAGCATTCTCATCGTAATGCATTAGAAATGGTTTGTACGATTCTTTGTAATCACGATGGCGGATGTATTGAATCTGGAAATACTTTTCTCCGTTTAAAGGATTTTCAATTATGCCCATAACCTGTGCTTTACCCATAGCAGCCGACATGGATGGTCCGGTAACAGTTTTGGCCAGGCTCGAAGTCGTTCGAATAGCATCGGTATAAATGTTGTATGCTTTGGCCAGTGGAACCTGGAAATACTCATATGGTCCTGTTTCACGTTCGATAAACATATAATATGGCACCATTCCCATGTTTACTTGTTGTTCCCACATAGTTGACCATACTTCAGCCGATGCATTAATATTGTTCAAAAGTGGTGATTGCGTTCTTATTTCGGCACCTGTAGCGCGAATATTATCAATGGCCTCAGCAACCGCACTGTTTGACATTTCCTGATAGTGGTTAAAATGTGCCATTATTGACAGGTGAATGCCATTGTCAACGATGCGCTTAAACAAATCAAGCATTTCCTGAGCTTCTTCGTTGTATTGGGGTAAGAAAACAAAAGGCCACCAGGTTAAGGATTTTGTTCCAAAGCGAATGGTGCGCAGGTTTTTAATATCAGCATTAAAGATTGTATCGATGTACTTACTTATTGTGCGTGGGCTCATAATCATAGGATCTCCACCGGTAAATAAAAGCTCGTGCAAATGCTCATGTTGTTTAAAATACTGGCATACCTGGTCAATTTCCTTCATTGAAAACTGCAGGTCAAGGTCTTTAACAAATTGAGGCCAGCGAAAGCAAAAAGTACAATTAGCATGGCAGGTTTGGCCTTGTGTTGGAAAAAACAAAGCAATGTCGCGATACTTATGCTGTACACCAGGCAAAGGCGTACCATTCAATGATGGTATATTTGATTGCTGTTGAGCCGGGTGTGGATTAAGGCCTAAGCGTATTCCATTGGAAATCGCTGTGACTTCTTTTTCTGTTTTCCCATTTTCAACAGCCCATTTTATTTTGTCATAATCATCGGGCCTTAACATGTGTTTATTTGGGAATGTCAGGATGTAGCATGGGTCAGTCTCATAATTGGCCCAGTCTATCAGGTAATCCACAACATAGTTATTGGCTTTGAATGGCAAAACTTTTGATACAATTTCAATTTCCCGCTTCACGCTTTCCGGAAGCATTTTCATGTATTCAATTTGTCTGAAATTCTTTACGTTGTAACTTAATATCTTCATAATTATAACTCTTCTCTAATGGTACTTACCAATAGCAACATTGATCCGAAAGAATTGTTTTATGTCAATGTTTAGTCTGTAAAATTTTAATGACCTGAGGTCGAAATTTTATGTTGTATTCAGGTTAATATATTTGTTATAAAAAAACCGATGCGAGATCATTAAGATCAGGCATCGGTTATTTCTAGATTCTATTTAAATTTATGTCTATTCCTTATTGTCAAATAACTTAACCGCTTCTTCAAGTTGAAGCGACAATTGTTCAAGGGAATGTGCCGCATTGTTAATGGCATCGGCGCTGGCTGCATTACGCTGGGTGATCTGGTTGAGTTGCTGTAGTGCACTGTTAATTTGTTCAACACCACTTAACTGTTCCATTGAGGCCGTTGAAATTTCTTTAACGAGCTGCGCTGTTTTTTCAATTTCAGGAGTAATGGTATCCAGTTTGTCACGTGCAATGCGCGATGAATCTTTTGTTTCCAGTGAGGCAGATGTGATCTCATTGGCTGCCTGCTGACTTCGTTCAGCTAATTTTCTAACTTCGGCAGCAACTACGGCAAACCCTCTTCCTTCCTGACCTGCACGGGCAGCTTCAACAGCCGCGTTAAGAGAAAGAATATTGGTTTGCATGGCAATGTCACTGATGATGTTAATTTTCTCTGCAATCTCTTCAATATTATCACTTGCTATTTTTGATGCCTTATTGCTATCGAAAATACCTTTGGAAGCCTGGTTGGCAATTTGCTCTGTTGTTCTTGAGTTATCTGTATTTTGCTGAATGTTGGCAAACATCTCTTCCATAGATGAAGAAACCTCTTCTGCTGATGAGGCTTGCTGTGTTGCCCCATCAGACAATTCATTGGCCCCATTTGACAGCTGAGTGCTGGCACTAACTATTTCACTGGCACTGGTAGTAATTTGTTCAACCATGCTTTTGAGGTTGGCAACCATGGTGTTGAGTGCGTTCGATAGCTTGCCGACTTCATCGTTTCGATCAGCGATAAACTGCACAGATAAATCACCCTTTGCCAATCGCTGAGCTTGCTCAATACTTTGCTCAACAGGTTTGGCAATCGCTTTTGAAAGGAAAAATACAAGGCTAAACCACAAAATAAATATAGCGATCAATGAATAGGTTAATATATGGCGCTGCATGGTAATTATCTGCTCACTTTTGTCTCCCATCTTCATCATCATGTCCAGTCCAACGTCCGCCGTTGCTCCAACTTCCCACATAATACTCTTGGCCAGTTCAAACTGTTTAAGCTCTTCAGTTTTAAGCTGCCGTAAGGAGCCTAAGTAATTGCCTATTGAGTTAAGTGCCTGGTCAACTAATTGACTTTCGTTTGAGTTGAAGTTTCTGTTACTTAAACTGTTCCTGACCTCTTGATAAATTGCAATGGTCTGATCTATATTGCTATAGTCAAGTTTTGCATCATTAGCATATAAACTAGTGATTAGCTCTGAAAAAGCTTCGCCGGCCTGATTAGAATTGTAGGTATTTAAAACACTAAGTTGTTCAAGGGCATTCAGGTAATCGTTTTTATTGTTGCTCGATTCAACAAACAAAGAGTAATATTTCGATGTGGTTTTTTGATACTGGTCAACCTGATTAATCAGTAACGTCATATCAACACCAGCTTCCGTCATCATCACTAAATCGTTATTGAGAATCTGCTTGATTTCACCAAGAGCAGTGGCCATTTTATCAAAACTCTTTTCTGCTCTGTTTTTGTAGTAAATCTTTCCTGTGAAATCGTAAGAACGGGCAAATTCACGTGTTTCATGCCAATAACGGTCTAGTTTACCTGCTTCTCTTACAATGGGTATATAGGTGCTGGTTAGTTCTTTTATCCCCTTATTGATACTCAGTAGGTTAACGAACAATACAATGCCAATTATTATAATTACCGACATAATAAGAGCAAAGCCGCTCCCTATTTTGGAGCGAATCTTAAGATCTTTCCACTTCATACTCGTTGGTTGTTTTTAGTTGCAAATACGTTACGAAATATGTGAAAAAAATCATGTTTTAAAAATATTATTGACATAAAATATTAATTTTAGCGCTGAAACCTGTCATTTAAAATCAATTTAAATATGCGCAACATTAAATATTTTACAATTATTTCTCTTGTTGTTTTAATTAATGCCTGCCAGTCTGATAAGTCTGTAAAATTAGGCTTTCTTTATTCGACATCGGAAACTGCACGATATAATAAGGAAGCTGAATTTTTTAAGGAGTTTGCTAAAAAGGAAGGGGCTACAGTGTTTGTAGAACATTGTAATGGTGATGAGGCTATTCAATACCAAAAAGCCCTGGAGATGTTTGATAAAGGAATTGACGGTTTGGCAATTATTGCCGTTAATGCCAATACTGCAGCCGCCATTGTAAGAGAAGGGCAGGAGCGTGGCGTTAAAGTAATGGCTTATAATCGACTGATAAAAAACTGTGAACTGGACTTTTTTGTTTCGGGCGATAATTTTCAATTGGGTAAAATGATGGTAGAAGAAATAATAAAAGTTAAGCCATCGGGTCATGCTGTTATACTTGGTGGTGATAAATACGACAGGAATGCTATTGGACTCGCGACCGCCATTCATGAGAACTTAAAGCCTCATATTGAATCAGGTAATATAGAGTTAAAGTATGATACCTATATTGAGGAATGGAGCGGCGTTAATGCAGCCTATGAGCTGGAGCAATACATATCATTATCAGGAGAGGTGCCTGATATAATATTTGCTGGTTTTGATGGCATTGCAAACGGCTGTATTGAGGTGCTTGAAAAACACCAGGTGGATAAGCCGGTTTATATATCAGGGCAAGATGCTACTATTAACGGGGTTAAGAATATTGTAGCAGGTAAGCAACAAATGACAGCTTTCCACCCGTTAAAAGAATCGGCCAGTCAAGCGGCAGAAGTTATGCTTTTACTGGTTGCCAATGATAAAAAGATCAATGATTTTATTAGCGGAACTACCAATAATGGCCAGATAGAGGTGCCTACTCTGAGGGTGCCATCAATAGCCGTTACCAGAGATAATATTGATCAGGTTTTAATCAAGGAAACAAAGTTTTATACCTACGAGCAGATTTATGAGTAGAATCTAATTACTGGAAGAAGCAATTCGGCGTTCAACTTTAGAGGCAAAACTGCTTTTAAAGTGAACGTCAACATAATTATCAATGCTCATACATACTTCTGATGAAAACTCAATAGCATAAGCAGCTACATGCAGCCAGTCTTTTGATGTTAAGTTAAGTTGGTTATTTTCTTTGAGAATATTAAAGTCAAGCAGCGCTTTAATAATGCCGGCATTAAAATTGTCGCCAGCCCCAATGGTGCTGACCGGATTGATAAGGGGCACTTTAAAGTGGTGATGATACGCATTGCCAAAAACATATACACCTTTGGCCCCCGCAGTAATTACCAGGTTGTTACAATGTGCAGCAACTTTAGCATACACTTCCGTTGGATTGCTTAAATTGAATATATTCTCAAAATCTTCATCACTGCCTCGCACTATATCAGCAATTTGAAAATTTTCTTCAATCACCGGAATTAGTTTTTCCCTGTTTTTCAAATGATGTTTCCTGAAGTTGGGGTCGTATATGATTAAAGCACCATTGTCTTTTGCAACTTTTAAATACTCAAGCAGGCGTGGGCGAATAGCAGGATTCAAACCAAAGTAAGAGCCGAATATGACAATGTCGTTTTCATTAAAGAGCGGAATTTCACCAACAAGTCTTTGTTTAGGGTATTCTTTAAAAAACTCATATTCAGCATCGTTATTTTCATTAAGATAAGCCAGGGCCAGAGCTGATTTGCCTTCAGTAAACCGACAAATATAATCGGTTGTCAATTTGTTATCGGCCAAAAACTTCATAATGTTTTCACCCACTTTATCTCTGCCTATTTCAGTGATAAAATTAACCGGTACATCTACCCGAGCTAAAGAAACCAGGGTGTTTAGTGCACTTCCTCCGGCTTTAGCTGCAATTGGTTGATGATTTTTAAAAATGATGTCCAGAACGGTTTCTCCAATCCCAAAAATTCTTCTCATACTCACTTCTCTTCCTATATCCCAATAAAAAAGCCACCTTTAAGGTAAAGGTGGCTTGCAAAATATGTATTTTCAGTTACTTAACCAACTTACTGATGGTTTTAAATGCATCTGAGCCAGCAATACGGCATAGTTCGAAAAGAATTGATTCATAGCTGGTGATTATTACACCTTCTTTACGGAAGCGTTCCATGGCAATACGCTTGTTTTCTTCCGTACGAGAGCTTACACAGTTTTCGACGATAACAGGTGTAAAACCTCTGTCCATTAAATCAACAGCAGTTTGAAGCATGCAAATATGTGTTTCCATACCTGCTAAAATAACAACCCGTTTAGTGCTGGTTTCCAAAGCTTCCATAAATGCCGGATCATCGCAGCAGCTAAAAGCCATTTTTTCGAAATGCGGATCCTCTTTAACTAAATCTTCGATACCGGCAACAGTATCACCAAGACCTTTTTTGTATTGCTCAGTTACTAAAAAAGGAACATCAAGAGCTTTTAATCCCTGAATTAATATTTTGGTATTATTTTCAAGTTTTTCGTTTTCATTGATGTGTGGAAATAATCTTTCCTGAATGTCAACAACAACACCAATTACATTCTCCTTTAATAATCTCATCTTATCTGTTTATTAATGATTTTAAGTCTAATTGTTCAAAGTTTTCAAAAAATGAAACCAGTTCTTTAGCTATTGTTTCAACGCCTCCTTCGTTATCCGATTCAATATTGAGCGGAATAACAGGGTCGTGTAAGGATAAACGCAGCAGGAACCAACCCTTGGTGCCATTATTGTTAATGCTTACCCTTACACCTTCGTAATTATTGGGTACTAACTCCCAGCCATTCTTAGCAGCTGCCAAATGACCCAACTCGCTTATTACTTTTTCACCATAAGCTTTGAAATCGTCTGTGTTGATATTAATTCGGAACTCTTTACTTTCAGCCGGAGCAGGCATTTTTTCAATAAGTGAAGTTAAAGATTTACCTTCTTGTTTTAATTGCGCCATTTTGATGACACATTTGGTGACAAGATAGGCTCCGTCATCTAAGAAATAGTTCTCTTTTAAAGCTGCATGGCCCGATGTTTCAATTGCCAGCCATGATTCTTCTCCTGTTTCATTTAAACGAATTGCTTCATTTATAACATTCTTATAACCACGTTTAAATCGGTGGTGCTTACCTTTAAGAACATCACTGATGAACCATGCTAAACCATCGGAAGTGATTGAATCGGTAACCACAGTTGAGCCAGGGTGCTCCTCGTTAACGATAGCGGCAGAAAGGGCTACCAACTCATTTCTGTTAATAGGCTGGCCATTTTCATCTACAATAGCAGCGCGGTCAACATCAGTATCGAAGATAATACCCAAATCAGTTTTGTTATTTTTTACAGCATCACAAATAGATTTCATAGCCATCGTATCTTCCGGGTTTGGAACATGATTTGGGAATTTTCCATCCGGATCCAGAAACTGGCTGCTGCTTACATCAGCACCTAATACTTCAAGTACCTTACTGGCATAAAAACCGCCTGCGCCATTTCCGGCGTCAACCGTCATTTTAAAGCCTGTTAATGGTTGTTCGTAATTATTTTTTGAGTTGACTTCTTTTCTTATTTTCTCAACTAAAATGTTAGAGTATATATCGATAAACTCAACCTTATTAACCGAACCTTCTTTCTTTTCTGTTTTTTCAGGTAATGATTCTGCAATATCAAGAATAGCTGTAATATCTTGCTTCTCTAATCCACCCTGAGGTGTAAAAAACTTTAAACCATTACGGTTAAAAGGCAGGTGACTAGCTGTAAGCATTACCCCTCCATCTGCATTGAAAGGTTCTGTTACAGTGGTCATAAACATAGCTGGTGTTGAAGCCATTCCACAATCCATCACCTCAGCACCCGCATTGACCAATGAATCAATAAATGCAGCTTTTAAATCAGGGCCTGACAAGCGCGAATCCATACCAACAGCTATTTTTATTGAATCGCTATCTGTATTTCGTTCTGACAACCATTGAAAAAAGGCAGTGCCAAGCTTAGTAACAACATTAGCGTCAAGATTAACTTCCTGACCAGCAACACCAGTCAAGGCAACGCCACGTATGTCAGAACCATTTTGTAATTTCTTCCAGTTAAATCCCATACTTACTTATTTAGACCTGCTGCTTCGCGAGATTTGTGTCCAAGGTATCCTCCATGGTGACGCTTAGCATAATCAGAGTTAGTGAAGTTTATCTTTTTCATTAATAGAACCACTAGGACATCGCCTATCACAGTCATGGTTGTTGTTGATGTAGTAGGTGTTAAGCCAAGAGTACATACTTCCTTAGGATTGCCTGTGCTGATGCATACATTAGCTTCTTCGGCTAAAACAGATTCGGTATTGCTTGTAATAACAACAATAGGAATATTTGGACGAAGACCACGAGCCAAATCAATTAGTTCAATGATTTCTCTTGTTTTGCCTGAGTTGGAGATCATTAGCAAAACATCATTTTCCTGCACAACACCTAAATCTCCATGCTGAGCCTCGCTTGGGTGTAGGAAACAAGAAGGAGTTCCTGTAGAGCTAAACGTTGTTGCCATGTTAATAGCAATTTGTCCGGCTTTTCCCATTCCAGATGTAATAAGCTTGCCACCATTTTCGTGAACATATTGATGTATTAAATCAACAGCTTTAATAAAATCATCGGTAACAGGAATGTTATTTATGGCCTGTGCCTCGTGTTCTAATATGCTTTTTACGTCTTCTAAAACCATGGTTGAATTTTTTTAGGCTACAAATGTACCAATTTAATTAGGAATATATTTTGAGGTTTATCATCGAAAAAGGATGAAACGGGTCCTTTTTATAATGAATTAACTAAAGCGTTCAGTTGCTTTAACCAATCATGGTAGAGCTTGGGTTTATTGTGTTTTTTTAACTTACGCAGATGCCTTTTAAAATTTTGGTTGGAGGAAAGTGGATAATGCCAAAAAGTTAAAAAATAATTAAAGGCCTGATTCCAGTTTGTGAAGTAGTTGGTTATAAGATGGTAGTAGTGTTCATGAAGAGTAAATAGTTGCTGGTTATTTCTTTCTTTAAGGATAGATGTCGCCAGGCCGGGATCGCTTAGTAAACCACGGCCAAGCATCAGCCCTTTAATATTAGGAAAGCGGTTGAGAATCTTAAATGCATCTTGCTGACTATTAATATCACCATTTGCTATTAGCTTGTGAATACTTATAGCGCTTATTGTTTCAAATTCATCCCAATTAACAACACCACTGTACTTTTGCGCTACTAAACGGGGATGAACAATTAATTCTTTGACGGGAAATTCGTTTGCCAGTTTGACGATTGCCTGTCCTTCCTTAGTATTAGTAACTCCAAGCCTGATTTTCAAGGATAAATTAATTTCATTAGTATTTGAGAAGAAGGAGTCTAAAAGTCGTTTCGCCAAATCGACCTGAGCTAATAGCCCACCACCTTTTTGACGCTTGACCAACATTGGAAAGGGGCACCCCATATTTAAGTTAATTTCATTATATCCAAGTTTGCCTGCTTCATCGGCAAAACTAATCAGGAATTCGCTGTTATTACTTGCTACCTGAGGTATAACTCTGAGTTTGTTATTTAACGAAGAACATAGCTCCGGATGATGTTTCAATTTCTTAAGGTCTGTGTCTGCATCATCAAAGAATGGTGAGAAATACTTGTCCATATGGCCATATGTCATTGCATGAGCTTTTCGATAAAACGAGGTAGTGTAGCTTTGCAAAGGAGCCATGTATAATTTTACCGGAGTATTTTTTTCTATATTCATCGCTTACGACGACTTTTAAGGAGATTCAATAACAAGTTAAGGTACCTCCTTTTTTATTGAGCAAGAAAACTTAAAGAAGGATAGGCTTTTATTGCATTGCTGAAATATATTTTATCAACAACTTCTCTGGGAAGGCCTAATCCTTTAAATGAACCCTTTACTTCCCATGTGTTCTGGATGTTGGTTTGCGTAAAAAACTGCCACTGACTATGCCAGCGTCTTTCGAGTTCCTCTAATTGTTCTTCTTCGCTCTTATTGTCTGTAAAGACCATGTCAGAACCATAAATGAGCCTGTCCTGGTATCTAATCATAAAGTCGTAAACCTTTTGATGATCATTAATGGCCTGATGTTGCAGGTGACATACTCTTTCAGCTAAATCCATATTCATGTGTGGAAATTGATCGAGTCGCCTGGCAATTTCATCAATACTATATTCGCTGCTTCCTAAATGAGCACCAACAAAATTCAGGTGACGATGCTTTGCCAGCATGTTGTTACAAGCTGCAACCTGATCATTATGACTGGGCATGTGCGGTTGCTGATTCATATGAAATTCAGGGTGCGAAGAGTAATATTTTTTATCTGATTCAACAGTCATTTCATCGATAGGCAGCCAGCAATTTCGTGGTTCGCCAAAGTGCCCCAGTACAGGTAGCTTTATATGTTCAAGCTGCCTGAGGAGTGGTGAGAATACCGGATCATCAATCATAACCAGTTTGTTGTTATGAGTAATTTTCATGCCCACATTCTTCCATATTTTCACACCAATAGCTCCGTTATCCTGTTCCGCCGCAACTTGCTGGCAGGCATTTTCAATGACTGGCACTGTAATGTTATTACTTAACGGAACTGCACCGATAAAAGAGTATGAATCAGGATTGTTTGTTTTATGGTAGCCGGCAATGTTTTTCTGCTCAGAAAGTTTCATCCACTCATCCTCCATAAAGTCTACATTAATTGACACAAGGTGCATATTGTTCTTTTGGGCAAAATGAATAAATGCATCATTGAATGTATAATAATGAAGGTGTGCATCAACTTTTTTGATCTTACTAAAATCGTCCATTAAATAAGGTGAGCCCTTTTCCATATCTTGCATTTCTCAATTATATGATGGCAAATTAAATAAATAATAGTCAGTAAAAATTAGTGTGATTTATTTTTTCAAATGATGATTTGCGTATCCTTGAGTTACATTTTAAGTGTCTTTCGAAAGTTTAGGTATTAAAATGATAAATAAGGCCCGGTCCTTTTTATTGTAGTGGATATAATAATGAATGATAACTTAATTGCTTTCATATGCTTACTCAATGATATTTTTACTTATTTTGTAAGAAAATGCGCAGCGTTATAAATGTTAACAGCTGTTAGTAAAGAAAAGAATGTTAAGATGAATGATTTTGATCCGAATACTACAGTTGGCCGTCGTGGTTTAATTCTTAAATTATTAGATGAAAAAGGCCAGGTGAATGTTCATGAATTATCTGAACAGTTTAATGTAAGTGAGGTTACGATTCGTAATGACCTCACTCAATTAGAGCACAAAAACCTATTGATCAGGGCGCGCGGTGGAGCCATAAAAACTGATAAGGTGACGCTTGATATGAAGCTGTCTGATAAAAAGGTGAAAAATGCCAAAGAAAAAGAGGCCATTGGAAAGCGCGCATCTCGTTTAATTGAAGAGGGAGATACCATTGTATTAGATAGCGGAACAACGACTAAAGAAGTTTCCACGCACTTAAGCAGGTTTAAAAACCTGACTGTTATTACAAATGCATTAAACATAGCAGGTCCACTAGCAGAATTAGAGCAGATAAATGTAATTATGCCAGGAGGTGTAATGCGCAAGAAATCATTGTCATTGGTGGGGTCAATAGCACAAAACAACTTTAAAAATTTCTTTTGTGATAAGTTGTTTATTGGGGCCGATGGAATTGATGTTAATCTCGGATTTAGCACTCCTCACCTTGAAGAAGCAGCTCTAAACAGAACAATGCTAAAAATGGCTAAGAAGGTTATTCTGGTCATGGATTCCAGTAAATTCAAAAAGCGAAGTCTGGCTGTTATTGGCCAAATTAATGAAGTGGATATTTTGGTTACCGATAAGGGTATTACTGAAGAGGATAAGGAAAAATTGTTGAATGCCGGAGTTGAGGTGATTATTACAGAATAATCTTATAGTTATGATAGATAAAAAAGGACTGCATTTGTAGTCCTTTTTTTGATCTTTCAACTGAACCATTGAAGATTTAAAAATGTTTTAATCTGAGGTTTGAAGTTGAAAATAATCTCAAGTTGTAGAGGATAAAAAACAGAATCGTATGCATATTATTATATCACCGGCCAAGTCATTGGATTTTGAAACACAAGCACCTGAAGTGTCATTGTCGGATATTCGATTTCCAAAGCAGGCCAAAATCATTGCTAAAGAATTAAAAAAGAAAAAGCCTGAAGAACTGATGTCACTTATGAAGATTAGTTCGCAATTGGCTCAGTTAAATCACCATCGTTATCAAATGTGGCAATATCCTTTTAAAGAAGCTGATATTAAAGCCGCTCTTTTTGCTTTTAAAGGAGATGTGTACACTGGAATCGATGCCTATTCATTAAAGATTAATGAAATTGCCTATGCAGATGAAAAGCTGCGAATGCTTTCGGGACTTTATGGTTTACTTCGTCCACTTGATGGGATAATGCCCTATAGACTAGAAATGGGTACTAAACTACCTGTTGGTAAATATAAACAGCTTTATCAGCTATGGGGTGATGAAATAACCAGAATGCTTGAGAATGATATGGAAGAGCAGGGATCTGATGTGTTGGTTAATCTTGCCTCCAACGAATATTTTAAAGCCATTAATAAGAAGGTGTTTAAAAAGAGAATTGTAACACCTGTATTTAAAGACTGGAAAAATGGCGAATATAAGGTAGTGAGTTTTTTTGCAAAAAAAGCACGTGGTCTAATGACACGATTTATAATTCAAAACCAGATAGAATCGCCAGAGGATTTAATTGCCTTTGCTGAAAGCGGGTATTATTACAAAGCGGATTTGTCGAAAAAAGATGAATTGGTGTTTGTACGTGATCACGAAGGCTAAAAAGAAGTGTTGTGTTTGATTGCAAGCATTTTTTTTAATAACTTTTTAGATGACAAACGGCCGCTTTACATATTGATTAGTTGAATGATGAATGTAATGTGGGTTGCCCAGACATTGTTGAAAAGCCTCTAAAGCCCAACAATTAAATCGAGAGTTTAATTTTTAAAACACACATCTATGAGTTCTAAAAAAATTATTTTGCAAAGGTATGGGAACCTTCTGAAGCAGGAATCATTGGTAACCATGCAAGACAAGATTCTTCCTAATACATTTGTATTGGAAGCTCCGGAGCCCTTCCCCGGATACTTTGGTTATTACAGCGATATTCCTTCAGACTCAAAACCATTATATATATATCTGGTTCTGAAAAAACTATATACCCTGGAAGAAGTAACACGTGCAACCCAGAATATTAAAAGGTATTTTAGTTCTGCTTATAATGCAGCAGCAGGTAATGTGCATCTCTATAACAAGGATTATGATGTTATTCGTGTTCGTCATCTTGATTCGTTTGATCAAATTGTTGACTTGCAGTCTGGATATTTAGATGAAGGGATTGAATTTAAAAAGAAGCCAAAGAACATTACAGGTCAGGCTATCATCCGTCTGAAAAAATTCTTCACCCTTGAGGAAATTGATGATGGGGTTTATTTTGATTTAGACGAGAAGGATCATGGTTATTTTACCATTCCACATAAGTTACCATGGAAATACTTTGAAGATTTAACAAAGAAAGTTAAAAACAATTGGGACTATAGTAAGTTTGACGCTGCCATTGGGCATTTTCATCAAAACTTTGGTGTTGTTGATATGGTTCGTATCTATAATCCTAATATTGACCGAGAGTATTTAATGGGAATTAGAAAATTATACCTGGAACGCATTAAGTAACCACATCGGAACTATAATGTTGTAAAGAAAATAAAATCTATTTATAGCACTATAAAGGCTCAAGGAATACTAAAAAAAAAGAGTGTTCTTTGAGCCTTTATCCTTTAGTTTCCAATGGCCTTCAATCACCCGGGAATACTGCTTAATAAATTCCTTTTGCAATGTGCATTTTTATTCTTTCTGAGAGTTACGCCAAAGACCTAACAATCTGAAATTTCATGATATTTTAACAATATTATTGAAACCTTTTTGTATTCTTGTGCCTTAATTATACTAGAAGGTTTAACCTGTAGATAAATCCATGAAATACATTAATGTACAGATTGTCAGTATTTATGTTCTTGTTGTTGTGCTGTTTTCAGCATGTCAGAACACTGATTATAGAGTTAAAAGCAGTTCGAATGACTATGTCGTGATCGACAGTTTGGTCGGCGAAAGTTCTGCTATAGAAATGTTAATTCAGCCTTATCGTGATAGTTTGCAAGCTGAAATGCAAAAAACTATTGGTGTAGCCGAGCGGGAATTAAGCGGTGGCTTTCCTGAGGGACTACTTTCAAATTTTGTTACTGATTTAGTACGACAAGAATGTAACAATCTTGATGGTTTTGAACCGGTTGATGTAAGCATTGTCAATGTAAAAGGTTTGCGAATTCCTTTGCAAATGGGGGAAATTACCGTTGAAAACATCTATCAATTGATGCCTTTTGAAAATGAAATTGTTTTTCTGACAATGACAAAAGAACAAATGGAGATGCTATTTAACTTTATGGCCAGTGTTGGAGGAGACGGTATATCTGGCGCTTCATTTGGAATTAAAGAAGGAAAGGCAATTAATATAAAAGTTAATAATAAAGCACTCGAAGACAGAACTTATATTGTTGCCACTTCAGATTATCTGGCAGATGGTGGTGATCATTTCGAAGTGTTTAGAAAAGCCATAAAACGAGAAGGTACAGGGTTAAAAGTGCGTGATGCCATCATTGAGCACATAAAGGCTCTTTCGGTGGAAGGAAGAAAGGTTAATAGTGAATTGGATAAAAGGATATATTATGCAGAGTAGAAGAAGTTTTATTAAGAAGACAGTGCTGGGAGCATCTGCTATAGGTTTAAGTCCTTTTTTGAAAAGCTGTAATGCACCAGATGCTAAATTAACCATTTTACATACGAATGATGTTCATAGTCAGATTGATCCATTTCCTGAGAGTCATTCAAGATGGCCTGGTCAGGGAGGGTTTGCCCGCCGTGCTCAATTAATAAACAGCATCAGGCAAGAGCATGAGAATGTTCTCTTACTGGATTGTGGCGATATTTTTCAGGGAACCCCCTACTTTAACGTGTACAAGGGGAAGCTTGAGATTGACTTGATGAATAAAATGGGCTACGATGCAGCAACGCTCGGGAATCATGAATTTGATAATGGTATTGAAGCCCTGGCTGAGAATGTTAAGAAGGCAAGGTTTCCATTTGTTTGCAGCAATTACGATTTTTCCGAATCGGTTATGAATGGCCTGACAATCCCTTTTAAAATTATTGAAAAAGGTCCGTTAAAAATTGGAGTGATTGGTCTTGGTATTGAACTGGCTGGTTTAGTTAATCCTAAGTCGTATAAAGAAGCTGTTTATCAGGAACCAATCGAAGAAGCTAATAAATCAGCCCAAAAATTAAAGCAAGAAGAAAACTGTGATATTGTTATTGCAATGTCCCACCTGGGATACAAATATAAATATGAGAAAGTTTCAGATGTAATTGTTGCTCAAAATACACGAAATATTGATGTGATATTAGGTGGGCATACGCATACGTTTATGGATGAACCAGACCGTATTGTAAACCTTGACGGTGATGAGGTAATTGTTAGTCAGGCGGGCTGGGGAGGATTACGTTTAGGTCGACTTGATTTGACGTTGAGTTCGAATCATAAAAAATCTGTTGCTTTAGTCAATTCAATTTACCATGTCTGAGACAGTTAGTTTAAGTAAAGAAGGTATAGGTGCCTTGAAACAACGCTTTGCAGGAAATGAGCAGTTTGAGATTATTGCTCTGCCACGATTAAATTTTATATATGCCGTAAAGCAACAACTGAAAGATTTCAATAATCTTGAATGGAATATTAAGTTTTCGCCTGTTAACCGATCTGAAAACAGGGTGACGATATCATTGGTTGATGATCGAAAGAAGTTTCACTTCTTTTATGTGATACCCCTGAGTTTAAGATTAAGCGTTCATTTGTTTTTGGGTGATAATACTTTTAACTTTTTTGAAGCTCATCCATTATTACTGGAAAAAGGAATTATTAAGGAGGGGGAATATCCTGTAGATGCAACAATGAATACACTGCCGCACCTGATACTTAGTGCCCCAAAAGATAAATTTGAAATGGCAGTTTTAAGTAAGCCGGTATTAAACGAGGAAAATATCAGACAATCGAGTTTGTATAAGCTATTAAATACAGCATTCGAAAGATTTAATAGTCCCTTGTTTGGTATAATAAATGGCTCTTATCAACTATAAAAAAAGGCTCCGGAAAAGGAGCCTTTCATTTATATCTCAGTTCATTGTATTAGTCAATCGGTAATTGTCTTTTGAAACTTTCATCCAGAGAGATAATTGTTTCAGTGGCTGAAATACCTGCAATTGCTTGAAGTTTATCATGTAAAATACGCTTCAAATGCTCATTACTTTTAGCGTATATTTTAATAAAGATAGCGTATTGGCCTGTTGTATAGTGGCACTCAACAATCTGAGGAACTTCTTCAAGCATCTTAACAACTTTATCAAACAAGCTGGCTTTTTTAAGGAAAATACCCATAAAGGCACAGGTGTGATAACCAATTTTGGCAGGATTAATAATAAATTCTGAACCTTTAATAACTCCCATGTTCATTAAACGTTGAATACGCTGGTGTATAGCTGCACCTGAAACTTTACATTCACGTGCTACTTCAAGAAATGGGATTCTTGCATTTTTTGTGATAAGTGATAAGATCTTCTTATCTAAACTATCGATTTGTAAACTGGTCTCCATGCTCTATATGACAAATGTTAGGATTCGTAACTAATTATACTCTTTTATTAATAGTTTGGTACGAAAATAAAACATTATAAGTAAATATCCAACGGAATTTAACAGGCAGTATTGCAATTATTCATATAATCCTTTTAAATTCAAACCATAGCAATGATCTTAAAAACTTCTAATTAACAATTAATTACAAAATGTGCCTCTTTTTAAATCATAGATACTTGCTACAATTTATAACGATTATAAAGAGGATTTTCCATAATTCGAAAGATTGATATCAGCCCCACTTGGCAACTGGTATACTTTCAAATCAAATTCGCTTACAACAGCCAGAATGTGATCGAAAATATCAGCTTGTATTGATTCGTAATTAGCCCATTCCTGATCTTTACTAAAAGCATAGATTTCAATTGGCTGCCCTTTTTCTGTCGATTGTAATTGCCGCACCATGAATGTCATGTTGTTGAGTGTCATCGGATGTTCGCGTATATATTCCTCTAAATATCGGCGGAAAAGTCCTAAGTTAGTCAGTCTTCTGCCATTAGCCAGGCTTTCAGATGCAGATTCTCCTTCCACAAGAGTATTGTGATTGACTATTTCCTCTTCCTTCTGGTTAATATAGTCCTTGAGCAGGCGTATTTTCTTAAAACGTTCAATCATGTCGGCAGAGCAAAACTTAACTGTTTGCATATCAATATTGATTGAGCGTTTGATGCGGCGACCGCCCGACTGTTCCATGCCTTTCCAGTTGATAAAGGAGTCTTCTACCATTTTATAGGTAGGAATAGTAGTAATCGTCTTATCCCAGTTTTGAACTTTAACGGTGTTAAGCGATATGTCTATCACTGTTCCATCTGTTTTATAGGTTGGCATTGTTATCCAATCGCCATTGCTCACCATTTTGTTGGCCGACAACTGGATGCTGGCCACAAATCCAAGTATAGTGTCCTTAAATATCAACAGTAATATGGCAGCTGTGGCACCCAATCCTGTTAATATCTTAGATATGTCAATGGTGAATATGATTGATATGATGACAATTCCGGTTAGAAATGAGGCAGCTATTTGTATGATCTGAATCATTCCTTTTATAGGTCGCTCTTTTGCATATGGAAAAGTGTTGTAGATATCATTAATAACTCCTAATAAAGCGACAAAAGCCCATAAAATGATAAACACAATTACGCTGCTTACTATTTTTTGTAAGTGCATAACAATATCGGTTTGGCCAAATGGTTCAAAAATAATCCCCAGCATTACATAAATAATAATGGCAGGCACCAGGTTTGAGATTCTGCTGAGTACAAATCTGTCGACCAGCAGATCGTCGTATTTTGACTTGGTTTTTCGAATTACTTTCTCAAGCGCTTTTGTAATGTATTTTTTAGTGACAAAGTTGGCCAGCCAGCAAACCAGAATTGTTACTACCAGCCAGAAAGCGGTTAAAATGTACTTAATGTATAATTCGGCAACCCCTGCAGAAGAGAGGTACTCCATAATGAGTTTGCTTATTTTATTTAAGTTCATGACATCCATACGAAATAAAATCTGATTTAAGTGTTATAAAACTAGTATAATTGTATAGAAAAATAATCTGAAATAAATTGACAGGTGCAAAAGAATAAAAAAACCAGATGCAACGCCTGTACAAGATAATGTAATTTCGTCTTTTATGAGAACAGTAATTTTTGTATTTATCAGCTTCCTGCTATTTGGCGCATGTAGTAGTGCTCAAACTGACTATGATATGTATTTTAAGGAACATTCCATGCGGCTTGATATGGTTCTGGCCGGTAATAAACATACACAGTCGGCTTACTTGTTAGAATTAAAACAAGAACCTTTTTGGGGAGGCTCCACCACAAAATTCGTTGACAAACAAGGGTATGGTGAATATCATTTCACAATAAGAGATAAAGCAAGTAATAAAGTTATTTATTCAAGGGGGTTTTGTACTTTGTTTGAAGAGTGGCGAACAACCGAAGAAGCAAAAACCGTTAACAAAGCTTTTTATCAAACGGTAACTTTTCCTTATCCGAAGAATGAGGTGGTATTCACCCTTAATGAGCGCAGGAAAGATGGAACTTATAATGCCCTGCTTACGATGCTTATTAATCCTGAAGATGATAATATAAGAAAAGAAAAATTACCGAATTATGAAGTAGTTAAAGTTGTTGATAACGGTGAACCTGCTAATAGTGTTGATTTTACTTTTATTGCAGAGGGCTATCAATTGGATGAAATGGATAAATTCAAAGCTGATGTAAAAGATATGGCCGATTATATTTTATCTATGGAGCCGTATAAAACGCAAAAGCATAAGATAAATTTCTGGGCAGTATGTTCGCCCTCAGTTGATTCTGAGGCAGATAATCCACGGAAGGATAAGTGGGTGAATACGGCTGTTAATTCATCTTTTAATACTTTTTACATAGATCGTTACCTGGAAACCGGTGATGTTATTTCGATTCGGGATATTGCTGCATGTGCACCTTATGATCACATCTGTGTGCTGGTTAACTCTGAAAAATATGGAGGAGGGGGGATTTACAACCATTTTTCCATAGGTACATCAGACCATCCAAAAGCCAGGGAAGTTATGCTGCATGAAATTGGACATGGTTTTGGTGGTTTGGCCGACGAATACTATACTTCTGATGTAGCATATCAAAATTTCTTTGATTTAAAGGTGGAGCCATGGCAACCAAATATCACCACATTGGTTAACTTTAAGAGTAAATGGAAGCATTTGGTAGATGAATCAACACCAATACCAACACCTGTAAACAATAAATATGAGGATGTGTGTGGTGTTTTTGAAGGTGGAGGCTATGTTGAAAAGGGAGTGTACCGACCGGCAGTTAATTGCCGTATGAAGACCAATGAGGCAAAAGGATTCTGCCCGGCCTGCCAGGAGGCTTTAACTGAAATGATAGAGTTTGTAACGGATTAAAACAAAAGAAAATGGATTATTTGGCTTCGAAAAAACGATATGATAATATGCTCTACAACCGTTGTGGTCGCAGTGGGTTAAAACTACCTGCTATCTCATTGGGTTTGTGGCATAACTTTGGTTCAGAGGATGTGTATAGTAATGCACGTGATATATTGTTATATGCCTTTGATAACGGGGTAACACACTTTGACCTGGCTAATAATTACGGCCCGATTCCGGGATCGGCTGAAGAAACACTGGGAAAGGTGCTGAAACAGGATATGAATGCTTACCGCGATGAGTTGGTTATTTCAACCAAAGCTGGATATCTTATGTGGGATGGCCCTTATGGAGAATGGGGCTCAAAGAAATATCTGGTTTCAAGTCTTGACCAAAGCCTTAAACGAATGGGTTTGGAATATGTTGATGTTTTTTATCACCACCGCCCTGATCCTGATACGCCCATGGAAGAAACAATGGCTGCTCTTGATTTAATTGTACGTCAGGGGAAGGCCTTGTATGTTGGCTTGTCAAATTACAATGCTGAACAAACGCAAAAGGCTGAATCCATTTTACGTGAGTTAGGCACACCATGCCTTATTCATCAGCCACGATATAATATGTTTGACCGCTGGGTTGAAGATGGGTTAACAGAAGTGTTGGATAAAAGAGGTATTGGGTGTATTCCGTTTTCACCTCTGGCTCAGGGATTGTTGACCGATCGTTATCTGAAAGAGATTCCTGCTGATTCGCGAATGGCCAAGGCGCATTTTCTAAAAGAATCGGCCTTAACGGAAGAGAAACGAAATGCAATTGTATCTCTAAACAATATGGCACAAAACCGTGATCAGTCGTTGGCGCAAATGGCTATTGCATGGCTGTTAAGTAACAAAACAGTTACATCGGTGTTGGTTGGTGCTTCATCATCACAGCAACTGGCTAATAATCTCGTTGCCCTGAATAATCTGGAGTTTACAGATGAGGAATTAAAATCCATTGATGCAATTTGTAAACCGGTTTTGTAAATTTTATACCCCACTCATATTAATAGTATTGTATAAAGACTCTAAGGATAACTTAGGGTCTTTTTTTTACCATAGATCAGATAAATTTTCTTCCGCTTCACGACATCTACAATTCACTACATTTTTAATACAACTCACTACTTTTCGTTTTTCTTAGGGGAAGTCTTGTTTTAATATTGTATTGTCAAATAATGTTTATGAACAACTAAAACAATATACCTATGAGAGCAATATTTACACATCGGACCAAATTAAGTGTTGCTGTTTTGTTGGCTGTATTTTTATCATCAGTCTTTCAAACGGCAATGGCGGATGATAACAAGCATAAGAAACAAAAGGCAGAACGCGCCATTTATGATGAATTGCGCGCGGAGTATCGTAAAGCTCGTGAAGAGGTGCGTGAGGCCGTTGCTGAGTTCCGGGCAGCAGATTATCGCAAAGAGGTTAAAATTAGTTCGGCATCGTCTGATTTTCCGTTTGATTTAAAATACAAAGGTGTTATTGAATTATCAGAGGATAATAAAATGATTACCGGCATTTCGGCCAACGGTTTTGTTGAAATTAATAAAACAGCTTTTGGAAATAACAGACGTTTATTTATTCATGCTGATGACAAAGGCACGATAACATACGAATACTACGTTGGTAAAACAGAAACTGCTTTTAATCCGGAAGGTAAGAAGTGGCTGGGTGAAGTTCTGCCTGATATTGTTAAACGAAGTGATTTAGGCGTAGAATCCCGCGTCCGTCAGTTATATAATAAAAAAGGATTAAGAGCAGTGTTAGAAGTGATGGAAGATTTACCATCAAGTTCAACTTATACTTATTCGAGTGAATGGAATGTTTTTACCATCAAAACATCATCATACAAATCAGGTAGTTCTGCTTCGAAAAATACATTCCTAAAAACACTGGTATTTGACAATCAATTGAAAAACGAGGATATCGTTCCTGTTTTAAACGAGATTGAAGAGGTGCGCTCAAACAGTACTAAAGGCACATTAATACGTCACATTCTTGAAAACTATAAATTGAATACTGAACAGTTGTCAGCATTACTTGATGCTACTTCAACTCATGACTATAATACTGAACGAGGATCTACGTTGCGTATTTTCAATCAATTCTATACTGATGAATTCGCTATCAGAAAAGGTTATTTCGACATAATTGAGGAGATGGAAATTAACTCAGAGAAAGGGAATGTATTAAAGCACCTTGTTAAGACTAAAAAATTATCAAACGATAGCTGGATAAGTATGTTGCAGGCTATTGATGACTTTTCGTCAGAAAGAGAAAAGGGTGCTTTAATGTTATACTTAATCCCTTATTTACCAAAGGATGATGTAGTGATGGATGCATACAGAGATGTGTTGGATGATATGTCGGATAGCTATTATATCTTAAAAGGAGAAATTACAACTGCTTTATTGGATGCAGCACTTGAGTCGGGTAAGAAAAAGAGTGATAAAACGACTTTGTTGAACTATTTAAAGACAGCCAGGGGTATATCATCTAACAGTCAGCGTGGTTTAATTTTGCGCAAAGCCAATCGCTTGTTTATTAATGATGAAGAAGTGGTGGATGCTTACTTTGAAACATTAAATGGTCTTGATAGTGAAATGGAGATGTATAATGTTATGCTCGATTTATTAAATAAAAACAAATTGGAAGAAGCAGCGATGTATCGTTTGTTAAGAACACTTGATCGTTTAGTTGGAGATTTTCAGCATGGAACAGGAGCTGTTATGCGCGAGGTGATAGCGCAATTTCCATTGTCTGAAAATAATTACAATCAGTTTTTCCGTCTGATTAACCGTATGGATCAAAACAGTACAATTGAAGAGTTGTTGCGTTACGTTATTGACAGTCCTGCCATGAACGAAACGCTGGCTGCAAAAGTTATTGAGTGTACGCAACAAATTGATGTTGATGTTGAAAAGGCAGCTGTTCTGGTAAGGCTAAGTTCTCATATCAATAACAAAAACTCATCAACCGCCTACATTTTCAAGTCGATGGCTAAAGACTTAGAGTCAGAATACGATAAGAATCGCATTTTACGCACCTTAAGCTAAAGGGCAGAAAGGATAAAATAGTCTTAATTTAAGACTATTTTATCCTTTTTCATTGACATATACCTTTTTGAGATCTAAATTAATCCATTAACTTAGTATTTCAATGACAACCAACACCCAATTATACTCTTCGAAAAAGCTGGTAACACAGATACTGGTCAGTACCTTATATGGGGTACTGATTTTTCTGTACTTGTTTTACAGCGAAAATGGTACCCTTCCGGTGCTATCTGATAATATTGACTCAATTTCCTTTTTTACACTTAGCTCCTGGCTTATATTTGGTATACTCACCTTGTTGACCAGATTGCTTAATATTGTTTATCCATGGATAAAAGGGATGCCTTCACGCTTTTTAATTCAGTTTGTATCCAATACTATTGTTGCTGCCATATTTTTGTGGATATGCATAAAACTATTGATTGCCATAAAGTACGATAACATTTCCTTTGCACTTTTTATGGAGGAGAAAGGTGATGCCACCATTAAATTCTTTATTATTTTCCTGCTTTCGAACCTGGTTTTTATACTGGTCGATTTATATCAATATTCGTTTACCAGCTTTATTCAGGCCAATATTGAAAGTGAAAAGATGGTGAGGGAGCGATTGAAACTGCAGTATGAGATACTAAAGAGCCAATTGAGTCCGCATTACCTGTTCAACACGCTAAATACAATTGCATCACTTATTCATCGTGATGCATCTACCACCGAGGGATTTATCCGTAAGTTTGCCCAAACATTCAGTTACATTCTCAATAGTCATCAGAAAGAATTGGTATCTGTACGTAATGAGGTCGACTTCATTAAGGCGTATTACTTTTTGTTGCGCATTCGGTTCGAAAAAGCTCTTGAGCTGAATATTGATCTGAATGCTCAGGCAAGCTCAAGCTATATTCCGCCAATGACATTGCAACTACTGGTAGAAAACGCCGTTAAGCACAATCACTTCTCTGAAGAAAAACCTTTAAAAATATGTATACGATCTAATAAGAACAATGGTATTGAAGTGGTGAATAATTTTGAGCGAAAACCTGGTTTTATAGAAGTAGATAATCAATTACTTAAGAAACCGGAACGGCATGTGTCGCACAAAATAGGACTGGAGAATATTAAGAAACGATATGCTTATTTTACCAAGCAAGAGGTTGAGATAACTAAGGATGAGTCGTTTATGGTTATATTGCCATTGTTGTTAAAGCAAAAGGTTATCAGGTATTAAAGAGTTTGGAATGAAGACATTCACAATAAATAATCAGCAAAAGTGGCTCCGTTTTCTGCTACCATTCCCATTAGGTGTGGTAGCTTATGTTTTAATATTGCTGGTGTTCGATACACTTGATCAGTTTAGTTCCCATTTCTTTAGCCAGGAAGTTGCGGTGACCACATTGCTCACATTTACTCTTTTTGAGAGTCTGCGGGCCTTGCTGATACAGATAGATAAGCGCTTCCCATTGATGGAAAAGCTTAAAGCTAATGCCGGATCAAACATTGCATCAAAAGAAATCAGCCATTCAATGCGTATTGTATTGATTCCATTTATTTGCCTGATTGTATCAGTCCTTCTTATTAGTTTACTGGTAGGTATTTACTTCAGGTTTGTTTTATACATTAATGATTTTGGCTCTGAGTTAATAGTCTTTAATAGTGTGTATGGGGTGATGGCCATTTTGTATGCAATTATACATGTAAGTACATCGTTTTTAGCCGTTCATAAGCAAATACACTACAAGCAGGAAAAGGATCTGAGAAAAGGGATGGAGACAGATCTGGAAAAGTTTAAAATGCAGATTAATCCCAAGTTGCTTTATGACGGATTAGAGAATTTGATTTCAATAGTGCACTCACAACCACGCCTGGCAGAGCATTTTGTTAATCACTTATCTAAAATATACCGCTACAATCTGGATAACCGACATGTTGAGCTGGTTGAGCTTCAGCAAGAATTACAATTAAGTAAATCATTGCTTCATATACTAAATGTAAAGCATAGTAACACCATTACATTTGAACATCGCTTATCTGATGACTGGATGTATCGACAGATTATTCCCTGTACTTTATCTTCTTTAATCCAGGAGTTGGTTAGCAGGTCTATTATCAATGAATATCAGCCATTGCATATTCTTTTAGTGAATGATGGTGATAACCTGAAATTTAGCTGTCGTCATAATCCTAAAATTGGCCTTAATGGTAATAGCGAATGGAACTTATCTCTTATTAATAAAGCTTATTCGTTTTTTAGTGATAGTAAGCAACTGGAAATATCTCACGACAATCAACAAATACACATCAATATACCTTTATTTGAGATAGAGGAAGAATAATCTGAACCAACATGAGAGTACTAATTATAGAAGATGAAAAACCTGCTGTAGATAATCTGAAGCACTTGTTAAACCGATATGATAGTAATATTGAAGTAGTTGGTGAGCTGGGGTCGATTGTGGCAAGTGTTGAATGGTTATCAAATCCTTTAAATACAGCTGATCTTATTTTTATGGATATTCATTTATCCGATGGCTTAAGTTTTGAAATATTTAATAAAACCCAGCTGAATTTACCCGTCATCTTCACCACAGCCTATAATGAATATGCCATTCAGGCTTTTAAGGTCAATAGTATTGATTACCTTTTAAAACCATTGGACTACGATGATTTATTCAGAAGTATGGAAAAGCTTGAAAGCTTGCGCGAAAACCTTTCCTCAGCCAGTCAGCGATTAAAGCTGGAAGAATTGAATGAAGCATTACTGCATTATCGAAAAACATATAAGGAGCGTTTCATGGTGAAACTGGGTGAACGTATTAAGTCAGTTACAGCCGATAAAATTGTGCTTTTCTATGCTGAAGGTCGTAACGCCTTTATCTTAACTACTAAAGGTAACCGTTACATTATTGACTTTAAGCTGGAGGAGTTGGAGGAAATGCTTAATCCTGCTACATTTTATCGCATTAGTCGTTCTTTCATCGTCAATATAAATCATATCCAGGATGTGTTGGTGCACTCCAACAGTCGCCTGAAAATTCAGTTTGAAATGCCATTTGACAAAGAAGTGATTGTTAGCCGCGAAAAGGTTTCTCATTTTAAAAACTGGTTTAGTGGGGCAGGGATATAGGATGTGTGGATTTATGATTTATGATTTATGATTTATGATGTTGGGATGTGAGATGTGTGGATTTATGATGTTGAAATGTTTGATTAGGGGATATTGGTTGTTAGTTACAGTGGATTTCGACTTCGATGATTCTACAGTTCTATAACTTAACAGTTTATTTGCTCAACTATTATACTTATCAACTATTCAACAGTTCAACGGTTCGACAATTCTACAGTTTTTCAGATCAGCAAATAGACAAATCAACATTGATCAACACTATGCTGTATAACACACGTTAGTATAATCATTTCTTCTTCGGGGCTTTGCTTTTTTTTATATTTTCGGCTTTTCATAATAGTAAAACTTTTATTGTATGGGTACAGCCGTAAAAAAGAAAAAGTCATTTGTTGATATATTTTTAAATGGAGTTGAAAGAGTAGGGAATATACTGCCGCATCCGGCCCTGTTGTTTGGGATTTTTGCTGTAGTTGTGTTGCTGTTCTCTGGCTTGTTTGCCTGGATGGGAGCCACTGCTGAGCACCCTACTACCGGAGAAGCTATTAATGTAATTAACCTGCTGTCTGTTGAAGGGTTGAATCGCATACTAACAGAAATGGTGAAAAACTTCACCAGTTTTGCCCCGATGGGAATTGTAGTTGTGGCAATGCTGGGTATTGGTTTGGCTGAGAAGTCAGATTTAATTGGTGCCTTGATTCGAAAACTGGTATTAGCTGCTCCTAAAGGCTTATTAACCTTTGTAATTATTTTGGCTGGTGTTGTTTCGAATGTTGCCTCCAGCGTTGGTTATGTGTTGCTGGTGCCACTTGGAGGTGTCATCTTTCTGGTTGCAAAACGCCACCCGCTGGTTGGAATGGCAGCTGCTTTTGCAGGCGTTTCAGGTGGTTTTAGCGCCAACCTTATTATTGGTACTATTGATCCGCTTTTGGCCGGATTAACAGAAGAAGCCGCACATATCGTTGACAAAACATATACTGTAAATCCGGTTAGTAACTACTATTTTATGGTAGTAT
>JAKSBD010000219.1 GCA_022361295.1 Bacteroidales bacterium | reverse complement strand
CGACTATAACAAATACCATCGTCCAATGACCTTGATATTTGCTAAAGAACGTTCCCTGAGCGGACTTAAAGAAGCAATGTTTGATAAACAGACAGTTGCCTGGTTTGCCAATCGATTAGCTGGGTCGGAAGATTTATTAAAGAAGTTGTTTGAAGCAGCTTTAGAGGTTAAGAAGCCATTTCGTATCACAGAAGAAGTGGCTGCCTTTGAATTGGTAAATCATACAGATTTAATGATTCATTTAAAAAACACTAAGCCCGCGGCTGGAGCACCAAAAGAAGTTAAAGTGATGCCTGGTTCTTCAGTAATTATGAAATGTGAGTTATTGAATGGCAAAGCTGTGTTACCATATGAAGTTGCTAATTTCTATACGGGAACTCAAAGTGTATTAAAGGTCGAAATTAATGTAATACAGTAAGTTTTTAGCTGTTTTCCTTATATCTGATTAGAAATAAGGTTTAGTGAAATATCGATAAAAAGCTCAAGGATTGTATGATTGAAAATCCTTGAGCTTTATTTGTTTTTACTGATGACCAGATTTCAACATTGCCTTAATATGATGAGTTTATAACTCACGGAACTCATTAATTCAGTAACAAGTGTTGCTATAATTTGCCAGGCAGGTTATATTAAAGTGATTAACCAAATCGCACCGTGTTAATATTAACATGTATCAACTTTAGTGTTAAGATGTACACGAATTATCGTGTCAGAAAAGGATTTTGGTATAATTCAGATTTTAATCACTTTCAGGTTGTTGCTTTTAAATTGAAAGTAAGTAATTTGTACAGAACTTATATCGTAAATTATTCGATGAAATCAAGTGTTAATCTTTTAATTAAAGAAATAATTCAGGAATTTTCATTTTTTTAACATTTAATTAGATGACATCTCAGTTGTAGTGTATAATTTTGGCAGCATAAAAGACAATTAAAGAATTTTTGGTGTAATTGTAAAGTATCTGTATTTATGAAAGTATCTGAGAAGATTGAGCTACTTAAAAAGAAGCGTGAGGAAGTCCAGAAAATGGGTGGAGAAGCACGTGTGGCTAAACATCACGAAAAGGGCAAACTTTCAGCTCGAGAGCGTTTAGACCATCTTTTTGATGAAGGTAGTTTTAGGGAGGTAGACATGTTTGTTGAGCACCGCTCGGTTAACTTCGGACTTGAAAAAATTGACATTCCTTCTGACGGTGTCATTATCGGTCACGGTTTAGTTAACAGTCGTCCTGTTTTTGCTTATTCACAAGATTTTACTTCACGCGGTGGTTCACTGGGGGAAATGCACGCTGCTAAAATTTGTAAAATTATGGACTTAGCGGTTAAAGCAGGTGCGCCTGTTGTTGGATTAAACGATTCAGGTGGTGCTCGTGTTGAAGAAGGTGTTGATGCCTTAAAAGGTTATGGTGAAATTTTTATGCGTAACTCACGTGCATCGGGCGTTATTCCACAGATTTCGGCTATTATGGGTCCTTGTGCCGGTGGTGCCGTATATTCTCCAGCTATGACTGACTTTATCTTTATGGTAAAGAAAAAGAGTCACATGTTTATTACAGGTCCTAACGTAATTAAAACTGTAACAGGTGAAGAAACTACTTTAGAAGATCTTGGTGGAGCAATGGTTCACAATACCAAGAGTGGTAATGCTCATTTTGCCTGCGATAGCGACGAAGATACGATTGACGCCATCAAAGAGTTGTTAGAGTTCTTACCAAATAACAATCTTGAAGAGGCTCCACAGATTCCTATGGGTGATGACCCAACTCGTCAGTGTGAAGAGTTAGATACAATTATACCAGATGATCCAAAAACACCATATAACATGGTGGATATTATTGAGTCGGTACTTGATAATGGTGAATTTATGCAGGTGCATGAGCACTATGCAGAAAACGCTATTGTTGGTTTCGGTCACTTAAACAATCGTTCTGTTGGTATCATTGCTAACCAGCCAATGATTCAGGCAGGATGTTTAGATATCGATGCTTCAGATAAGATTTCACGTTTTGTACGTACATGTGATGCTTACAATATCCCAATGATAACATTTGTTGACGTACCAGGCTACTTACCAGGTGTTCAGCAGGAGTGGGACGGTATTATTCGTCACGGTGCTAAATTATTATGGTCGTATGCTGAGGCTACTGTACCTAAGTTTACTGTGGTTACCCGCAAAGATTACGGTGGGGCATACTTAGCAATGTGTTCTAAGCCATTAGGTGCTGATATGGTTTTTGCATGGCCATCGGCTGAGATTGCAGTAATGGGTGCTAAAGGAGCTGTTGAGATTATCTCGACTTACCGTAAGCAGATTGCTGAAGCAGACGACAAGCAAGCGATGACAGACGCTAAAATCAACGAGTACGAAGAGGCATTTAACGTACCTTATTTAGCAGCTAAGCGCGGTTATATTGATGATGTTATCCTGCCAAGTGAAACAAGGCAGCGCCTGATCGACGCCATGGAAGTGATGTCGACTAAAACTGAGGTGTTACCTCCTAAAAAGCACGGAAACATTCCATTGTAAAAACGATTGTACTATGACAGCAAGAGAAAAAAAGAGAAAAGCGGCAATGATTGCTGTGGCTTATTACCTTGAACAGGAAGCAGCTAAAAACAATGAAGTTAAAGCTGTAAACTCATGGAAAGCTGCCGGTAAAGAGGTAATCATGAGTAACAGAGCTATGGTACAACGTCGCGGTCGTTTATTACGTTCTCGCGCTTAATTAATGATTAGAGATTAACGATAAATGATAAATAATTGAGCATTTACCATTAATCATTAACAATTAAACACTGAATAAGATGAATTTCGATAAGCACGGAGCATTAGAAATGGCTCCACTAGAGTTTGGTGCTGACCGTCCAAAAGCAGCCAATCCAATTAAAATTAACGACGTAAGTTTACGTGACGGACACCAGTCTTTATTTGCAACTCGTGGTCGTACAGAAGATATGTTGCCAGTTGCTGAGATGATTGACAACGCAGGTTACAATGCTGTTGAAACATGGGGTGGTGCAACATTTGATACAATGCACCGTTTCTTGGCTGAGGATCCATGGGAGCGTCTTCGTACCTTGAAAAAGCACATGCCTAAAACGCCATTCTCAATGCTTCTTCGCGGACAGAATGTAGTAGGTTATCGTAACTATGCTGATGATGTTGTACAGGCATTTGTTCAGCGTGCTATTGATAACGGTATGGATATCTTCCGTTGTTTCGATGCTTTGAATGATTTCCGTAACTTCGAAACTGCGGCTAAAGTTATCAAAGACAATAAAAAGCACTTCCAGGGTGTAGTATGTTATACATTGAACCAGCCTCGTTTAGGTGGTGATATCTATAACATGGAATACTACATCAATAAAGTAAAAGAATTATTAGAGTTTGGTGTTGATTCAATCTGTATCAAAGATATGGCCGGTTTGATTGCACCTTACGATATCTATAACCTGGTTCGCGAGATCAAGAAATTTACTGATACGCCTATCAACCTTCACACACACTTTACTTCGGGTATGGGTGACTTAGCTATCTTCAAAGCTATTGAAGCTGGTGTTGATATTGTTGATACTTGTATCGGACCATACGCGTACCGTACGTCTCATGCAGCTGTTGAACCAATCATCATGTCATTGTTAGGTACTAACCGTGACTCAGGTATGGATATCAACAAAATTACTGCTATCTCTGATGAGATGGAGAAATACATACCTAAGTACAAACACCTGGATAACAATCCAAAGTACGCTACTACTGATATTAATGTATTGCTTCACCAAACACCAGGAGGTATGTTATCTAACCTGGTTAACCAGTTGAAAGCAATGGATGCTTTGGATAAATTACCTGAAGTATTCCGTTTATTACCAAAAGTTCGTAAAGACCTTGGTAACATTCCTTTGGTAACGCCTACTTCTCAAATTGTTGGTGTACAAACAGTAAACAACGTATTGTTTGACTCTTACGAAGGTGAGTACGCTCAGATTACTAAAGAGGTAAAAGACCTTTGCTACGGATTGTATGGTAAAACAACTGACCCAATCAATCCTGAAGTTCAGAAGAAGGCCCTGAAAGATTACCCACGTGGTGAAGAGCCTATTACTGCTCGTCCTGGTTCTATCCTTGAGCCGGAATTGGATCAGGTAAAAGAAGAATTCTCTGGTTTAGCTCAGGATATCGATGATGAAGTATTATGTGCTTTATACCCTGTAACCGGTAAGCGCTTCCTTAAATGGAAATACGGTAAGGAAGAGGTTCCTGCTGAATTCAAAGCGAAGACTATGGAGCAGGTAGAGAAAGAAGAAGAGTTGGTTCGTAAAGCCTTATCTGGCGAATTAACGTCAAAAGGTGGTGCTGGCGCTACACGTGAGTTAGAGGTTAAGGTTGATGGCGAAGTATTTACAGTTGAAATTAACGATCCAAATGCTGCAGCGGCTCCTCGTGCTCGTCGTGGTAAATCAGGTGGTGCTAAAGAGGTTGAGTCAACCGGTAGCTTAGTGGCTCCAATCCCTGGTATGATTGTTGAATTCAAGGCCAAAGTAGGTGATGAAGTGAAAGCTGGTGATACCTTAGCTGTACTGGAAGCGATGAAGATGATGAACAACCTTGACGCGGCTGTTGATGGTGTTGTTAAGGAAATCAAGTTCGATTCAGGTGATTCAGTTGCTAAAGGTGATGTATTGATGGTAATTGAGCCGGCAGAAGCATAGTAGCTAAATCCAATACAATATACTCCAAGAATTTAGGCAGGCCATAAGGTCTGCCTTTTTTGTATTCAGTTCATTCCTTCCAATCGTCATTTCATCCGTTACTTTTAGGCCTTCAGGAACATTAGTTGCCAAAGCATAACGTATGCGCATACCTTTGTGTCGTTATTGTGGCAATCGAACCAGATTGCAGCTTATAATGTTAACCTAGAAGATGATGAACCCAAATACTAGTTGGCGAGCATTGGCAAGCATATTATTAATGGTACTTGCTATTTCTTCATGTGAAGAAATAATAGAGTACAGCCCTTATCAGAACATTGTTAAGTCGAAATGGAAGAAGCAAAATATCAGTAATTATAATAAGTTGCTTCCTGTGGCAAATGAGCCGTTTGAACCCTTCAGAATTGGCTTAATTGCAGACTCACATACCTATTACGATGATTTTGAAAAGCAGGTTAAATACATCAATTCACGTGATGATTTAGACTTTATCGTTCATCTTGGCGACATTACTTTAAGTGCAAATGCACGAGAGTTTGATTGGTATAGTGATATAATGAATAAGATTAATATACCTGTTCTTACCCTTATCGGTAATCATGATTGCCTGGGTAACGGATATGATATTTATACAGAGATGTTTGGCGAGTCCAACTTTTTCTTTGAATATAAAGACGTCAAATTTGTGATGTTTGATAATATCATTTGGGAGAAAAAAGTCCAGGATCCCGACTTTAACTGGTTTGACAAGGCCCTGGTGAACGATTCGGAATATAAATATGTTCTTCCGTTTGCCCATTTACCACCCTGGGATTCACAGTTTTCAATGGGTGATGAGTTTCTGTATAATCAGTTAATGCTTAAGCATAATCTTGACTTGTCTATTCATGGTCATGGCCATGGTTATAGTTATATGCAGCCATATGATGACGTTAATTACCTGTCGGTACCGGCTCCGTTTACAAAAGAGCTTATTATTTTGGATGTTCAGGCAGATACTATTAAGCACGAGGTAATTAAATACTAAAATTAGAATGACAGAAGTAATTAAATATTGTTTTCGGTGCATTGTGCTAATTGGTATTATTCTGGTTAGTGTATTTGATGTAAAGGCACAGGCTGATGCCGGGGACTCGATTAGAACCGATATGCCTAAGGTGCTTCAAAAGGCATATAGAGAAAGGACTGTCGTTATCAAAAAGGATACTATTACCTATCGTCACAGATGGTTTATTCCGGGACAGTATAAGTTGCAGTATGCCGGTAGCATTGGGTTTATGTCTGTTGGATTTGGGTATGCAATTACGCCAACGTATCAACCTGCCTTATTTTTTGGATATTTAAGTGAGAATTTTGGAGGTAGTAAAAACAGTGTCGTCAGTATCTCTCTTAAGAATAGCTTTTACTTTACAAAGCAACCCTTATTCAGGTATTTTAAACCTTATGGCGGCTTATCAATTACATGGGGTAATACCAATAATACCTTTAAGCGCTTACCTGATTATTATCCTAAAGAGTATTACTTTCAGAATAAGATACATTTTTACCCGTTTTTGGGTGGTGAGTTAAAGTTTGCGATCAATAATCGTTACTTTGATGGTGTTGGGGTTTATACAGAATTTTCGGCAATGGATGCTTATTTGCTGGAAGCAATCCGAACTAAATATGTAAAACCACACATGGCCTTGTCAATGGCTGTAGGTGTGACGTTTTACCTTCGTTAGACATTTCTTTTCATAGATGAGTGTAGTCATCTATCGCTCATAATTAGTAAGTAGAAAGGGTTGTATTCAACGGAATGCAGCCCTTTTATATGTTGGTACTTTTGAAACTAATGATGTCAAAATATGCCTCGATTCGTTAAATAAGCGTTAAAAAATGCAACTTCATTCGAATAAGTTCTGAATGATTGACTGATTAATCTGGCTTTTTTTTACTTTTAGTGTCGGTCTAATGCTTAATACCTATTCGTATTTAATTTACTCACTGGTTTACTGCGTTGATTATTGAGTATGATATGTATTTAGGAATTATACCTGTTGAAAATGGAAACGATGGTATAACATATAACTCATGAAGAATACGCGCATATTATTAACAGTTCTGCTTATTATTATCAGCCTGTTGGTCGGTAACTGGATTTATGGAAATATCCTCTCAAAGAAAATCGAATCGCACATCGAGCGACAAATAGAATTGGTCATTGATGATGCAGAAGTAAGTTTCGAAAAAGTAAAGGTTAATCCGCTGTTTTCGAAGCTTGAGTTTCATGGCCTTAAAGTGGTGAATGAAAATGGCGTTGAACTTTTGCGTAGCTCGGAAGTGAAGCTGGGAATGCCTTATTCGGAGGCCATGCGCCTGCTGAAATCAGATACTTTTGAGGAGATCAAAACATTTAATGTACGTTTTTTTGATACAGCATTATTTATTGAAAATGCGGGTGATAACTTGTTGGTGGATGAACTGTTTTTTTCTTTTAAAGGCCATTTGACAAAGCAGGATATAGAGCAGTTGGATTCTAAATTTCCAGATAAGAAACAAGCTGTAAAAATAGAGGCCACCGGTCTTAGCTTTGCACAAACTCCCTGGATGGATGCCCTTGGTTTTTCGCCTGAGCAGGTTAAGCAATTCAATAAGGTTGATAAACTGACAGCCAGGCTTACTTTTAATCCCGACAAGAAGGAGCTGGAACTAAATGATTTGCTTTTGCATTCGCCGTTGGTTACCTATACTTCAGAGGGGCAATTGCACTATAAGGATGAAGGTTTAAAAAATATGAAATTAACGCATTCTTCATCGGCAATGGAGATGCAATTGAATAATAAAGAACTTGAGTGGGGCAATGCTGAAACAAACGGAAAATATAAGCTAGGCAATCTTTACCTTAAAATGGATGGGGATGTTAGCTATAACGATAGTATGCCGGAAATTAACTCCCAGTCAACGCAGCTATTATTAGAAAACCTGTCGGTGGAGTATGAAGGAGCAAAAAGAGCACAACTGGAGGCACAGACAGCTATGCTGGGTTTAAAAATGGATAAGTTAACTGTTAAAAGATTTGCCATTAATTCAGAACTTGCCAACAATGAATTAATTATTAGTGATAGTGAACTACAGTCTTCTTTATTTAAAGCAGAACTGGAGGCAAAAATCAGAATCAACTCCTTCAATCATAAATCTTCACAAATAGAGAAAGGAACCTTAATTGTGAGTGACCTGGTGCCGGGTATTGAGAATGCTCTGGCAACATTTGAATTAATGACCATGCAATCGTTGCCCCGCAAAGGTAAAACTATTGTTTTGGAGATGAGTGGTGATCTAACTCGACCAAATATTAAAGGATTAAGATACTAGAGTTTTGGAATACAATATGAATGGAACCGGCCTGGTTCTGGAAGGCGGAGGATTTCGTGGCATCTTCTCAGCTGGTGTAATGGACTATTTTCTTAAGCGTAACCTGCACTTTTCTTATGCCATTGGTGTTTCAGCCGGTGCGGCTTATGGTATATCCTATGCATCAAAACAGTTTGAAAGAAACCGGATCGTTAATGAAAAGTATACGGCCGATTCGAGGTACATGGGCTGGGGCAACTGGCTTAAGACGGGTAACCTGTTTAATCCTGATTTTATTTATGGTGAAATACCCAATCAACTGGTTCCATTTGATTTTAATGCGGCTTTTAACTCCTTTTGCGATTTTAATATAGTTGTCACAAACGTTATTACCGGTAATGCTGAGTATTACTCTGCCAAAGGCCTAAATAAACAAGAGTTGCTAAGTACGGTTCAGGCATCAGGTAGCCTGCCGATGGTATCAAAAATGGTTGAATTGAACGGAGGGCTTTACCTCGATGGTGGCATTGCTGATTCTATTCCTGTTCAACAGGCTTTTAATAGCGGCTGTAAAAGGGCTGTGGTTATATTAACGCGAAACAGGGAGTATAGAAAAGAAGCGGCCAGATTTCAGTGGCTTATTAAGTCTAAGTATGCCAAATACCCAAAGCTGGTCGAGAAGATATTGTCGAGGGCTGACAGCTATAATGCCACACTGGATGAACTTGAAAAGCTGGAACAGGAAGGACGTGTTTATATTATCAGACCAAAAGCACAAATGACTGTTTCGCGTATAGAGAATAACCCGCATAAGCTTGATAAACTCTATCAGCAGGGATTTGATGAGATGCATGAGGATTTCGAAAAGCTGGTTAGTTGGTTGGAAGGATAAGTATCCTTTGTGTTAAATCGCTCTTAAAATTAAGGAGCAGCTTCCCAGAAATGTCATCATACTGAAGGATTCCAAATCTTTTAAT
>JAKSBD010000155.1 GCA_022361295.1 Bacteroidales bacterium | reverse complement strand
TATATCATTGACCGACAAAACAAACCTTCGAGACCTCTTTGATAAAACTAAATTTCAAAATGACAAAGAACGTAATAGGCTTAATGAGCCATGTTTATTTAATTTTTAAAAACGTCCCAATTTTAATGGGACACTAGTGGACGGTAGCATCGAGTAGATTCGTGCTCTGAAGCCCAGGGTTAGACAGCGTTTACCCAAAGTTAGTTTTGCAGGAAGCCTTTATCTCAGCTCAAAAAGACAAAAAAAGAGGGACCATGCAAATCTCCCCCATGCAACGGTCCCTCATACCCAATCAACAAAAACTTTTAAATATCTATCTATTGTCTAATTCAATATAATCTGTTCTTTCTGAAACATTTTTATAGGCCGGACGAATGATTCGTCGACTTGAGAAAGTAACTTCTTCAATGCGATGTGCACACCAGCCGGCAATACGTGATACTGCAAAAATAGGAGTGTAAATCTCCTTTGGGATCTCCAGACAATCGTATACAAACCCACTATAGAAGTCCACATTGGCACAAATCACCTTAGCATTAGCGCCTTTAAAATCGTAGAATACCTGTGGTGCCAAACGTTCTATTGCAGCATACAAATGAAACTCATCCACACGCCCCTTTTCAATGGCTAAGGCCTCTGCCTTTTCTTTTAACAATACAGCCCTTGGATCGGAGTTGGTATAAATAGCATGACCTATCCCGTAGATTTTACCGGTATTGTCAAATGCCTCTTTATTTAAAATTTTCAGCAAATAAGCTTTAATCTCTTTTTCATTGCGCCAGTCTCTCACATTAGCCTTGATGTTTTCCATCATATCCATCACCTTAAGGTTAGCTCCACCATGAAGCCCTCCTTTAAGTGACCCCAATGCTGCTGCAATGGCTGAGTAAGTATCGGTTTGAGCCGAACTTACCACACGTGTTGTAAAAGATGAATTATTACCTCCGCCGTGCTCAGCATGTATCACTAAAGATAAGTCCAGCAAATCTGCTTCGAGTTTTGTATAATTATCGCCCTTGAGCATATACAAAAAGTTTTCGGCTGTACTTAAATGAGGTTGCGGGTGTCGAATAACCAATGATTTTTTCTGATATGAGTGACGCATCCCAAAATAGGAGTATGCCACAATTACCGGAAACTTAGCTATTAGGCTAATTGATTGCTGAATTAAATTTTCAGGTGTCAGATCTTCAGCCTTTTCATCAGCTGTATACAAGCCCAGCACTGAACGGGCCAACATATTCATGATATCTCTTCCGCGAAGCGATAAAATCATGTTTTTGGAGAAAAAAGGCGGCAAATGACGCTCCAGCTCCAATTCGGCCGTAAAGGCATTTAGTTCCTCAACACTTGGTAATTGACCTGACAGTAACAGGTAAGCAGTTTCTTCAAACCCATGTCGGCCAGCGGATTGAAAACCTTTAGCCAACTCTTTTAACTCAACGCCACGATAAAATAACTTTCCTTCCTTAGGAATTAACTTACCATCAACATTATCATAGCCTTCAACATCACCAATAGTTGTTAAACCTACCAATACACCCGAGAAATCGGCATTTCGCAAACCCCTTTTAACACTGAATTTATCAAACAATGACTTTTCAATATCACTCGATACAACTGCATCTTTCGCCAATTTCTCAAATATTGCCATACGTTATTTTATTTTATCAGGTTCTGAATGGATTTCTCAACCTCATCAAAACCAAATTCCTTTATTATTTTATTCTTTTTTTGCTCAATCCTTTCGTTACATAAGTTACCAATGGAACCCTCATGTGTGTGCTCAACCTTTCCATCCGTCTCAAACTGACCTGATTCTATAGCCAGGCCAACCTGCTTATAAGCATCTCTGAATGGCACCCCACTTAACACCAGCTTATTTACTTCTTCAACACTAAAAGCCAGTTTATACTTTTCATCCTGCATTACATCCTGCTTCACCTCAATGTTTTCAATTGCAAATGTGGCAATCTGCAAACAATCCAACAGCTCATCAAATGCCGGCATATAAACTTCTTTTATCAACTGCAAATCACGAAAATAACCGGTAGGCAAATTGGCTGTTATCATTCCAATTGATTCTGGTAAAGCCTGCAGCTTGTTACAATGTGCTCTAAGCAATTCAAACACATCCGGATTTTTCTTATGCGGCATTATGCTTGAACCCGTTGTCAGTTCATCGGGCAGTTTTATAAAACCAAAATTCTGACTGGTAAACAAGCAGCCATCTACGGCTAATTTACCAATAGTTTGTGCTACAGAAGACATTGCATAAGCTACTGTCCGCTCCATCTTCCCCCTTGCCATTTGAGCATAACCAACATTGTAGTTTAAATCCTCAAAGCCCAATAACTGTGTTGTCATTGTCCTGTTCAATGGGAAAGAGGAGCCATAACCGGCCGCCGTACCCAAAGGATTTTGATTGGCTGTTCGCCAGGCCGCCTGCAATAGCAATAAATCATCGGCCAAACTTTCAGCAAATGCTCCAAACCACACTCCAAAAGATGACGGCATGGCCACCTGTAAATGGGTATATCCAGGGATCAATACCCCTTTGTGCTCACTACTCTTTTGTTGCAATACGGTAAACAGCTTATCCACCGCTTTTACCACTTCATCAATACGATGACGAGTATACAGTTTCAAATCCAGCAAAACCTGATCGTTTCGTGAACGTCCGCTATGAACCTTTTTACCAACATCACCCAATTTACGTGTCAGCATCAGCTCAACCTGTGAGTGCACATCTTCAATACCATCTTCTATCACAAACCCACCTTCACTTGCCAATTTATGAAGAGCTCTTAATTCGTCCAGCAGTACATCCAGTTCTGCCTTCTCCAGTAGCCCCACACTTTCCAGCATGGTGATATGCGCCATGGTTCCCAATATATCGAAAGGTGCCAGAAATACATCCAGCTCACGGTCGCGTCCTACCGTGAAATCCTCAATTCGTTTATCAACAGAAGTCCCTTTATCCCACAACTTCATAACTTAACTTTTTAATAGTTAGTGATTTCAGTTACCAATCAAAGAAAGTTACTATTTGAAAGAAATAAAAACCCCTATCTTTCGAATTGGCAAATATATTCACTTTTTATTTATAATTATGCATTTTCGACAATATTATATGACAATTGTCATTATTTTGAGCGTATATAAATAGTCCTGCCATAGAACGTATTTATTTTTAGATCCTTAATCCACTTAACAATTGAATATAAATATCTACCCCTTCTTCGATTTCGGATAAATAAATATATTCATCCGGAGTGTGGGAACGGGCAGAATCTCCACAACCAATTTTTATGGTCGTGAAATCCATCACTGCCTGATCAGACGTTGTTGGGGATCCGTAATAAGACAGCCCTAACTCAACGCCTCGCTTAACCAAAGGATGTTCTACCGGAATAAAGGAACTATTCAGGCGAAATGACCGGGGTTTAACATCACAATCAACATGCTGCTCTATAATTTGGTGACACTCTTCATTACTATAGTTTTCATTGAGACGTACATCAACCACAAAGCGACATGAATCAGGCACAACATTATGCTGACTGCCTGCTTCTATTTGTGTCACCGTCATTTTAACAGCACCAAGATGCGGTGAAACTTTATTGAACTGATAGGATTTAAACCATTCAATATCCTTCATCGCTTTGTAAAGTGCATTTTCACCCTCATCACGGGCAGCATGGCCGGTTTTACCATGTGCCTCGCAATCCAGTACCATCAAACCTTTTTCGGCTACCGCCATTTGCATTTGTGTCGGCTCTCCAACAATACCCAGTTCTATCTCACCAAGTTCAGGCAAAATAGAAGCCACTCCATTGGCTCCTGAATTCTCTTCTTCGGCTGTGGCTGCAAACACCAGGTTATAATCCAGTTCTTCATCCTTTAAACACAAAAACGTGGCCATCAGAGCTACCAAAGGACCTCCTGCATCATTACTTCCAAGACCCGTTAATTTATCGTCTTCCAGCGTTGCACCAAAAGGATCATAAGTCCATTTTGATGAAGGTTTCACAGTATCCAGATGAGAGTTTAACAAGATGGTTGGTTTGGTTTTATCTTTCTCTTTAGCCCAACACCAAACATTATGACCTTTTCGGTCCACCTTCAATCCCTTACTATTTAAATAACCAGCCATTAAATTGGCCACTTCATCTTCTTCTCGACTAAAAGACTGTATCTTAATCAACTGCTTAAGCATCTCAATGGCTTCTGCAGTATATTTGCTCTTATTCTCACTCATAAATTAATCAATTGTCAGCAATGTACCTGAAGAAAAACCATTCTTCAGCCCTTCAATATTTGTAATATACACCTCCGAGACACCGCGTTTCAAAGCACTGAAACCATTATCCAGTTTTGGAATCATACCTTCAGAAATAACACCAGATGCTTTATGCTCTGAAAAAAGATCACTGGTCAGGTTGGCAATTACCGAATCATTATTATCCGGATTCTCCAACACGCCTTTTTTCTCAAAACAATACACCAACGATACCCTGAAGGAGCCGGCAAAAGCTTTTGCCAGTTCAGCAGCCATAGTGTCTGCGTTGGTATTCAGCATTTGTCCATCACCATCATGCGTCAAAGGTGCTACAACGGGTATCACTCCATTTTTTACAAGTTCCTCTAATTGCTCTGAGTTAACCGATGTAACATCACCTACATAGCCATAGTCTATATCCTTAACTGGTCGCTTAATTGCACGCACACAATCAAGGTCGGCACCAGTTAGTCCAACTGCCTGCTTATTCAATGCTTGTAGTTGAGCAACAATATTCTTATTAACCAAACCACCATACACCATTACCACCACATCAAGCATCTTTTGATCGGTTATACGGCGCCCTTCTATCATTTTCGTCTCAACTCCCAACTGTTCAGCCATAGCTGTCGCTGATCGCCCTCCTCCGTGAACTAAAATCTTTTGACCTGCAATGCTTGCAAAATCTTTAATGAAGGCCTTAAGTGTCTCCTCTTCTTCAACAACTTTGCCGCCAACTTTTACTATGGTCAGTCTATCGTGCATAATCATGTATTTATCTTAAAACTAGGCCGGACGCACCTGCCCGCTACCCTTAATTACCCATTTATATGATGTCAATTCACGCAATCCCATCGGACCTCTGGCATGAAGCTTTTGAGTACTTATTCCAATCTCGGCTCCCAACCCGAACTGAGCACCATCTGTAAACGCAGTACTTGTGTTAACATAAACAGCAGCAGCGTCCACCTCATTCAGGTATCGTTCAATCACATCGGCATTCTCAGCAATTATTGCTTCACTATGCTTCGAACTATATTGATAGATGTGATCCAGGGCTTCATCAAAACTCTCAACCGTTTTGATTGAAAGCTTCAATGACAGAAACTCTGTACCAAAATCCTCCTTTGTGGCTTTACGAAGCAGCTCATCCGGATACTTTCCCTGCAACTGTGCATAAGCTTTTTCATCAGCAAAAATCTCAACCCGACTGTCACCCATTGGCATCACCAGGTTCGACAGCTCTTTCAGGCTATTTTTATGCAACACCAGGCAATCAAGTGCATTACATACACTTACCCTGCGTGTTTTAGCATTTAGTATGACTTGTTGTCCGATTTCAACATCACCAGACTCATCAAAATAAGTATGTACAATACCTGCGCCCGTTTCAATGACCGGTAGTTTAGCATTATTGCGAACCGAATTAATCAAGCCCTGCGAACCACGTGGAATCAGCACATCTACATATCCTACAGCATTCATCAACTCGTCAGTTGCTTTTCTGTCTGCAGGCAGGAGTTGGATAATATCTGTATCAACACCATGCTTGTCAAGTACTTTTTTAATGATATCGACCAGGATTACATTACTATATTCAGCATCGCTTCCCCCTTTTAGGACACATGCATTGCCTGACCTTAAACAAAGTGCAAATACATCAATGGTTACATTTGGACGTGCCTCATAGATAACACCCACCACACCCAGTGCCACGCGTTTCTTTTCCAGCTCAAGGCCATTGGCTAAGATCCTGCTTTCAAGCACCTCACCTACAGGACCGGGAAGAAGAGCCACATTTTCCGTATCAGATGCGATTGCATCAATACGCTCACGGGTTAATTTAAGGCGATCATATTTTGGGTTATCAACCGCCATTCGCTCCAAATCTTTTTTATTGGCAATTACAATATCATCTGCAGCCATGCGCAGCTCCTGTGACAGAGTCTGAAGAAGCGCAGCCGTTTTTTCTGAATTGAGGCGAGTCATGCATCGCGATGCTCGTTTTACTTTATCAAAATATGTTTGGTACATACTCAAAGGATTAGCTTTATTAACTTAAAAACTCAGGGAACACATAGAGGTAATCATAGTGAATCAGAGGCTTGTATTTTTTATCATGCTGGTGCTTAATTGCTTTTCCATGATTATAAGCCACCTTGCCTATACCAATAGCCTTGCCTTCCTCAGTGCGAATCTTGATCAAATCACCCTTCTCGAAATTTTCTGTAAACTGAATAACACCGGCCAATAACAGGCTGCTGGCTTTATTGGAGCAGAGTACTTTGAATGCACCCTGATTAATAATAACTTCCGATTTAGCAAAACCTTCCGAAAAAGCAATCCACTGTTTTATGGCCGGATAACCTTCACCAGCCTTGAAGTGGGTATGAACAACAGCCTGGCAGTTCTTCATCAGCGCAGTAATGATACCATCCTGAGTGCCATTGGCTATATGCACATTAATACCCGACATGGCTGACTTTTGGGCCACACGACATTTAGTAAGCATACCTCCACGGCCAAAATCCGATTTGGCAGTAGTAATAAACTGCTCCAGATCTTTTTCTTCAGCACTGATTTCTGGAATGACGTGAGCATCAGCATCATCAGGATGACCATTATAAATACCATCTACGTTAGACAGAATCATCAGCCCCTGACAGGCCATCATAGAAGCCATCATGCCACTCAACTCATCATTATCTGTAAACATAAGCGCTGTAACAGACACCGCATCGTTTTCATTAACAATTGGCAAAACATCATTATCCCACAGTGCATTGACACAGTTCTTCATATTCAGGTAATGCTCACGAGTACTAAAATCCTGTTTAGTCACTAAAACCTGTGCAATTTGAATATTGTGCAGGTCAAATAATTGAGCATACAAATTCATCAGCTTAACCTGTCCCACCGAAGAGAGTAGCTGTCGTTGAGATACGCGATCTGTCTTTTTATCAGGCACCACAAGACCACGGGCAGATGCAACAGCACCTGAAGACACCAGAACAACCTTCTTCCCTTCTTTGTGAAGCCGCGCTATTTGAATAACCAATTCATTGATTCGGCTTTTATTCAAACCTCCCTCCGAATTAGCCAGTACGTTTGAGCCAATTTTTATACAAACCTTATCGTACATAAGCCACTACTTACCGTTTTCAATCTTATTAAATGATGTAAGCAGACCTTTGATAAGCGAGGAACTAAAGCCCTGATGCTCCATTTCATTAAGGCCGGAAATAGTGACACCGCGTGGCGTGGTTACTTTGTCAATTTCATCCTCCGGATGCGTACCTTTTTGTATTAACAAATCGGCAGCTCCCTTTATGGTTTGAGCTGAAATTTGCAAGGCCAATTTTGAACCAAAACCTATTTCTATCCCTCCCTGTGTAGCGGCTCGAATAAAGCGCATGGCATAAGCAATACCACACGCTGCCAAAACAGTGGAAGCCGCCATTAATTCTTCAGGAATAATAATGGCTTCACCCATTTGCGAGAACAACTCAAGCACCTTTTTCTCCTGAGCCTCAGAAGCATTAAAGGCAGACACACATGTCATTGACTCTCCAATTTCAATAGCTGTATTAGGCATAGCTCTGAATATGGGTAGCTGAACCGGGCAATATGATTGAATTTGATCAGAAGAGATACCTGTTGCTAAAGAAATCAGAATGGTATCTTCACCTAATTCCGAAGAAATTTCTTTCACAACAGCCTCTAACTGATATGGTTTTACACCAAGCAAAACAATATCAGCTCCTCTTGTTGCCGCACAATTATCTTTTGTAACAACAACACCCATTTCCTTAAATTCGGCCAATAAAGACGTGCGCCTTCTGGTAATTGCAATTTGTGAAGCTTGCAACAGGTTATTCGATAATAATCCTTTTGCGATGGCGGTACCCAGGTTGCCGCCACCTATGATAGCTACTTTATCAACTTTCATGCTGTCAATTTTTGAGTTGCCCTTGTATCAACTTATAAGAGAAACAATGTTTGAACTTATAAACTTACACAAAAACAGTCAAAAATCCCGCAGAAAGCCTATTTTGTCTCTTCGCCGGGAAGTTCTACCTCAACATGCCCCCAGTTTTCTCCTGATTTAATTCGGTACAATTGCATTTCGCTAATTCCAAATTCTCTGGCAATCAGTTTTAATCGTGTTTTGCGATTTGGATCATTAATCTTCATTTTCAATCGCATCACCTGAGTAGCAGTGAGTTTATGTCCTTGTTGTGTCTTACGTCCTTTTTGTTTCTCCCTGGCCTCTAAAACAGAAGGGTTTTTTTGCTGATGCTCAAACATCTCCCCCTTATTGGCCCATTGAAGATTTTCAATAAAATTATTTGATTTGTTGTAATCGAGATGGATTACATATTCCTGGTCGGGCGAAGATTTTGGAAGAAACAGCTCTGCCACCAATTTGTGAACATAGAAGGTTTTTGACTTTCCAAATGGTCGCAACGGTAAGGTTGGATACCCCCTCAACTTGCCACCTCTAATATAATCTCCTTCTTCAATAGTTTCGGTAAAACTGATTATTCTACCGTAGCTCGAAATCGCATACCTTTTCTTTAAAGCACCCTTTTCAAACTCTAATTCTTTCCATTCTTCGTTCCAGTACGATCTTACCATTTTAGCTACATATTATCCACTGTCAACAGAAGCCTCAAGACTACTGATAAAATAGTCTATATGGCTCTCGTCGAGAGTCATTGGAGGCAATAACCTCATTGTACATGTGCCGGAAACGCCGGTAAAAATATAATTTTTTAGCAATAACTCCTTCCTTATTAAGGCAATATTTTCATTTTTTTCAATAGCCACCATCAGACCAACTCCCCTAACCTCTTTTATATCAGGAATTACAGAGAGTTTACTTAAAAGGTATTTTCCACTTTTATTAACCTTCTCCAACAGTCCTTCCTGCTGAATTATCTCCAGAACAGCCAAACCGGCAGCACAGGCCAGGTAGTTTCCTCCAAAAGTAGTTCCAAGCATACCTTTCGCTGCTTTAATCTCGGGCGAAATCAGGACACCTCCTATGGGAAATCCATTTCCCATACCTTTGGCCATTGTAACGATATCTGGCCGAATATCTGAATACTGAAAAGCAAAGAATTGACCACTACGCCCATAACCCGACTGTATCTCATCAAGAATCAGAAGTGTATTGTATTTCTTACACACCCTATGAAGCTCAACAAGAAATTCATTTGATGGTATATGAATACCTCCAATTCCCTGAATACCTTCAATAATAACTGCAGCAACCGTATTACCTGACAAGCTCTTTTCAACAGCATCTATATCTTGCCATGGAACTATTTGGATATCATGCGATTCGTTAAAAGGCGCCACAATCTTTGGATTATCAGTAATAGCCACAGCGCCTGATGTACGGCCATGAAAACCTCGCTCAAAGGCTACAATCTTGCTTCTACCTGTATGAAAGGAAGCTAACTTTAAGGCGTTTTCATTCGCCTCAGCACCGGAGTTGCAAAGGAACAACTGGTAATCATCCATACCGCTTAATTGTCCTAATTTATCAGCTAACTCTTGCTGCATAGGGTTTTGAACCGAATTACTGTAAAAACCAATATTATTTAACTGCGAACTAATCCGATCGACATAATGCGGGTGGCTGTGCCCAACTGAAATAACAGCATGTCCGCCATACAGATCAAGATATTTATTACCCTGATCATCCCACACATAACAATTCTGTGCCTTAACAGGTGTTATATCAAAAAGGGAATATACATCAAATAAATTCATTGTAAATCAGTTGTTAGACCCGGAAATTACCGGGTATGACTATAGAAATAAGCTCTAAAGCCTGTATGTGAGAAATAGTACGAATGTGTATTGTTGCTTAGGATGAAGTACCACGAGCCAAAGCTCGCGGTACTCAAAGCAGTTGGTCTCCATACAAAGAAGAATGAACACCTAAAATTTAAACCAAATAACCTGGGAAAATTAACGTTCTAAAATGCCACAGGTTTTAAGTGAAGACCCTCTGCTTCATCCAAACCAAATAAAAGATTCATATTGTGAACAGCCTGACCAGATGCTCCTTTGAGCAAATTATCTATCACACTGACAATATGTAATTTCGTTCCATGTTTTTTAACACTAACCAATGCCTTGTTGGTATTTACAACCTGTTTGACATCGGGATTTTTATCAACAACGAAGGTAAAACGGTGCCCGTTGTAATAGTTCCTGTATAGTTCCTGCGCCTCTTTTTCGGTCAAAGTACTATCCAGGTAAACAGATGCGAGGATACCACGCGGATAATTACCGCGCATTGGCACAAAATTGATTGCCTGATCAAAGCCAGGCTGCAATTGCAACACTGACTCTCCAATCTCACCCAAATGCTGGTGATCAAATGATTTATACACCGAAGCATTATTATTACGCCAGCTAAAATGAGTGGTTGATGTGCATGCCTGTCCGGCACCTGTAGATCCTGTTATGGCATGTATATGCACCTCTTTCAATTGCTCAGCATTGGCCAATGGCAACAAAGCCAGCTGTATAGCTGTTGCAAAACATCCCGGATTTGCAATTTTATCACTCTGCCTGATGAGTTCGTCATTAAGCTCAGGCAAACCATAAACAAAGCCTTCTGCCGATTCCTTTAAACGATAATCATTACTCAGATCGATTATCTTTCCGTTATATGATGGCGGAATCCCTTCAACAAAACTGCGTGAACGCCCATGTCCCATACATAAAAACAGAACATCAGCGCTATAATCAACATCACTGCTAAAAACCAGTTCTGTTTCACCCATTAAATCGGTATGAATATCGGTCAAAGGCAAACCGGCCTGACTTGTACTCTGAACAAAAGCAATTGCTGCCTTTGGATGATTCAAAAGTATCCGTATCAACTCACCGGCTGTGTATCCAGCTCCCCCTATGATTCCTACTTTAATCATTTTCATCCTTTAAGTCGAGTTGCCCCTTGTTTACCGCATTAAATATTTTCATTGGAGTTGCCATAATGGTGGTAAAACCTTCCACATCACTGGCCGTCCATGCTTTATTCATTTCGCCATACTCACCAAAAGCACTACTCATTAAATCATGCTCCGACTCAATCCCCACTACCTCAAAACGATAAGGCTTTAAGGTAATAATCACCTTACCTGTCACATTATTCTGTGAGCTTTCAAGAAATTTCTCAATATCACGCATTACCGGCTCCAGGTATTGCGACTCGTGCAAGAACATACCATACCAGTTGGCCAACTGTTCTTTCCAGTGCATTTGCCACTTGGTTAAAACGTGCTTCTCAAGCACGCGGTGTGCATTTATTATTAATAATGGTGCAGCCGCTTCAAAACCGACGCGTCCTTTAATACCAATTATAGTATCACCCACGTGCATATCGCGTCCTATAGCATAGGCAGCACCCAGCTCTTCAATTTTTTGAATAGCCTTTATCGGATCATCATACGCTTCGTTATTAACGGTAGCTAACTCACCTTTTACAAATCCTATCTCCAGGGTTTCTTCATTGTCCTTCTGCAACTGGTTCGGATAAGCTTCGTTGGGTAGCGTTTGGTTAGACGTCAGTGTTTCTTTTCCTCCCACACTGGTACCCCACAAGCCTTTATTGATTGAATACTCCATCTTGGTCCAGTCACGAACCACACCTCTCTCCTTCAAATAGTTGATCTCCTCTTCACGAGATAGCTTTAAATCACGAATGGGGGCAATAACCTGAATATCCGGAGCCAGGACCTGAAAAGTTAAGTCAAAACGAATCTGATCATTACCTGCCCCTGTACTTCCGTGGGCAATGTATTTGGCCCCAATTGAACGTGCATAATCGACTATAGCAAGGGCTTGAAAAATCCTTTCAGAGCTTACAGAAAGCGGGTAAGTATTGTTTTTCAGAACATTCCCATAAATCATATAACGAATACAGCGTCGGTAGTAGCGTTCGGTCACATCAAGTGTTGCATGTCTGGCAACTCCCAATTCATAAGCTTTTGTTTCGATATCGTTTAGCTCATCATTGCTAAACCCACCAGTATTGGCTATAGCTGAGTAAATCTCAAGATTTTTCTCCTCAGCCAAATACTTCACACAAAATGAAGTATCTAATCCACCACTGTACGCTAAAACTACCTTTTCATTCATCGTTATCTATTTATCAAATGTCTATTACGCCTGTTTTCTGTTTATTAACCATCTCTTATTATCAAGGAATGTGGTTTAAAACAGAGCGGTTATGCTCTTGAGGGTTCTGCCTAATTTACTGTCTGATCTTTTAACAGCATTCTTTATTCGCGAAAGCACCCTGCCTGATTTCTTTTCGACTCCATTCTTTTTCCGATCCGGATCAAACAACATACCTGTACACAGGCAATGCTTCCGTTCGGTTCTTACCAGAATATCATAGTTAACACAACTCTGACAGCCCTTCCAGAACTGTTCATCATCAGTTAACTCAGAGAAAGTCACCGGCCTGTAGCCTAAATCTGAATTTATCTTCATTACAGCCAGTCCGGTCGTTAAACCAAAGATCTTAGCCTGTGGATATTTCTCACGAGACAATTCAAAGGCTTTAGTTTTAATATCTTTCGCCAGGCCATGTCCCCTGAATTTATCAACTACGATTAAACCTGAGTTAGCCACAAATTTATCGTGTCCCCAGGTTTCGATGTAACAAAACCCGGCAAACTCTTCTCCATGTAAAGCCATTATCGCCTTGCCTTCTTCAATCTTCTTTTGAAGATATTCAGGACTACGCCTGGCTATACCCGTCCCACGTACCTTTGCTGCATCAGCAATGGTATTCAACACCACATCTACATAGTTAAGATGTTCTTCAGTCGCGACAAATATGTTAAACTTACTCATTTCTTTAAGTTGCTTAGTGATCCAGGCATAAGGCTGAAATGATTTTCATACAGCCTGCACCTTATCAATTTTAATAGCCAACCAGAGCTTAAGCACTGTCTGAAGTTTGTTTTTGATATATCAACGCCCTTCTGTCTCATCCCCGATCAACTATATTACAATGTCTTTTCTTTAAGACCTGGCATAAACAATGAAAGAGCATTAATGACATCCGATTTAGAAACCCCTTCGCGACTAATCAATAATATTGTATCGTCGCCTGCTATGGTGCCTAGAATTTCGTAGGGTCCGTGACTATCAATTACCGAGGCAATGCCATTGGCAAACCCGGGCCTTGTTTTCATAATAGCCAGGTGCCCCGAAAACTCAATCGACTCCACTCCACTTACCGGAAACTCTTCATGTTTTGCAG
>JAKSBD010000157.1 GCA_022361295.1 Bacteroidales bacterium | reverse complement strand
ATTTTAGATATTTTATAGCCGTTCTGGTTCAGGATAGATACATTCAATATACGCTTAAGATCATCATCATTGTAAAATCGAATATTGGTTGTTGTACGCTGCGGTTCAATGAGATTGTAACGACGCTCCCATATCCTGATCGTGTGGGCTTTAATACCTGAAATTTTTTCTAAGTCTTTTATTGAATAAAATGCCATATGTGGTTTATCTATAGTCTTTCTGTCATTAATTGAACTTTAAACGCTTATTCAGCAAATAATGTTCAGCAAATTCTCAAATATAAGTAACAAAAAAGGAGGCATTTGACATGCCTCCTCAAGCTCAACGTCAGAGCCGATTATTAAGGAACAATCACCTTATCAATAACGTGAACTATTCCATTGTTACCTTGTATATCTGCCGCGACAACGTTAATTGTACCATCAATTGAAACGCCATTGTCAATGTTGATCGCCAGTGACTTTTGATCATTTAACGTTGGTACATCGCCATTACTTAAATCTGTTGATGCAACATTACCACTAACAACGTGTGCCAAAAGAATAGGTGTTAAATCATCTTTAGTAAGGTCAGCAATACCGGTAATTTCAAGTGTTTCAAACAATGCTTCAAATGCGGCATTGGTTGGTGCAAATACTGTGAATGGTCCTTCTCCCGACAAGGCATCAACCAATTCTGCCTTAACAACTGCTTCAACCAAAATTGAGAAGTCTGAATTATCAATAGCTATATCAACAACACTAGGAGGCATGATTACCTTATTAATGGCATGTATAACTCCGTTTGTAGCCACCACATTCGTTGCAACAACTTCACTGTCTGCATTCAAAAATACACCACCTTCTGTATCAATCTTTACACTCATATTTCTTTCAAATGCAGTACTTAGTGTAGGATAATATCCTGCTTCAACCATCGATGCCGGTATAAAGTCTCCCATTGCATGATATAAAATAACCGAACTTAATGTTTCAGCACTTAGGTCGTCCAATGTAATTCCTGCGTCAGTGAAAAACATTTCAAAAGCATCATTAGTTGGTGCAAATACTGTAAAACTAGCACTTTCGTCTGCTAAAGCTTCTGCAAGCTCTGCTTTTGAAACTCCAGCTACCAATGATGAAAATGCCGGGTTAGCAATGGCATGATCGGTAATAGTCATAGGTAAAATCACTTTATCAATCACATGGATAACACCATTATCTGCCATAATATCAGTTGCTGTAATATTAGCTCTACCATTAATCATTGTTTTGTCCATATCAACATAAAATGATAGCCCATAACCATCCATCGGTCCGTCACTCAACGATGAGTAATAACCTGTCTGGATCATTTCAGCTTTCTTTGACCCTGATACTACATGATAAAGCAATACACTTGTTAAAACATCATTTGGTATATCGTCCAAACCTGCTACGCCTAACTCTGTTAATAAATCTCCAAATGCAGCGTTGGTTGGTGCAAATACAGTAAATTCGCTACTCTCTGACGCCAGATCGTCATCTAAGCCCACTTTTTGAAGAGCCGCCACCAAAATACTGAAATCAGAATCGCCCGCAGCAATATCTGTAATAGTCATAGATTCTTCCGGCATTGGTTTATCATCGCCTGAATTATCATCATCGTCGTCCTCACAAGATACGTTTACAAATGCCAAGCCTAGTAAAAGCATCATAACCCAAAGGTTTCTTCCAAAAATGTCAATAAATCGTTTCATGTCCTTAATATTTAAATGGTTTTAAAAGGTGATTTGAAAGGAAAACTCTGATGAGAGCACTTTTGTTTAATCTTTTTATTTTTTTCTTAGTCATTATTTTTAATTCTAAATAATACTCATTGATTGTTTGACTTTTACGCATATTATTTAGACAAAACTTTTTTGTCACAATTGCCATTTACATTTTACTTAGTCAAATAATGGAAAAAGATTACCTTTGCGCTTTACTTGTAATATCAGAAACTTATGATTCAGTCAATGACCGGTTATGGGAAGTCAGTATGTGAACTCCCAAATAAAAAAATTAGTATTGAAATTAAATCACTAAACAGCAAGCAGCTAGACCTCAATACGCGTCTGCCTAACTTGTACCGGGAAAAAGAAATTGAAGTAAGAAGTTTATTGGGCAAGCGATTATCCCGAGGTAAAATTGATCTTAGCTTTTATGTTGAAGCTGCTACTTCAGACAAAATTACAAAGATTAATCAACAGGTTATTGCCAATTACCATGAACAACTGAAGAATATTGCAGGAAACCTTGGTCTTGATAACTCAACTGATTATTTAAAAGTAATTATGCCTTTACCAGATACGGTAAAAGTAGAGCTGGCTGAATTGGACGAGGAAGAATGGAAAGCGATTACCGTTACTTTAAATGATGCCATTAAAGACATTACCGAATTCAGAAAAAGCGAAGGTTTGGCGCTTGAAACCGATATTAAAGGTCGCATTAAAATGATTGGTGAGCTTTTAAATGAAGTTCCTAAATATGAATCTCAGCGTATCGAAAAAATCAAAACCCGCATTCGGGAAAACCTTGAAGAGCTTGGTCAAAGTAATAAAATAGATGAAAATCGCTTTGAACAGGAAATCATCTTTTACCTTGAAAAGCTTGATGTAACAGAAGAAAAGGTACGCCTGAGCAATCACCTTAAATACTTTATGGAGACCATCGAATGTAATGAAGCTGTTGGTAAAAAACTAGGATTCATTACCCAGGAGATTGGCCGTGAAATAAACACGCTTGGCTCTAAAGCTAACGATGCTGATTTGCAGAAGATTGTGATTCGTATGAAAGACGAGTTAGAAAAAATCAAAGAGCAAATACTAAACGTGTTATAATAATTGAATGATCAAGTTTTTTAATAAAACGTTTTAAATAGCATCATAATCTTCTAACACAAAGAAAACACCCCCAAAGTGAAAGATTTCTGTTACCATACCACAGTCAACAAAAGCAAAAAAGAAGGTAAACTTATTATATTTTCAGCCCCTTCTGGTTCTGGGAAAAGTACTATTGTTCAAGCCCTGTTAAGCAAAGGCTTCAACCTTGAATTCTCTATCTCTGCAACAAGCAGAGCTCCCAGGGGCAATGAAAAGAACGGCGTGGAATACCATTTTTTATCTCCCGATGAGTTCAGAGCTAAAATTGAAGAAGGTGACTTTTTAGAGTGGGAAGAAGTATATGAAAACACCTACTACGGTACCTTAAAAAGCGAAGTCAATCGTATTTGTTCTGTAGGCAACAATATTGTTTTTGATGTTGATGTAGTTGGAGGCATTAATATCAAGAAAATGTACGGAGACAAAGCGCTGAGTATATTTGTTCAGCCTCCATCAATTGACGAGTTGAGAAAGCGCCTTGTAAACAGGGGAACTGATTCAGAAGAAAAAATTGAAATGCGCATAGCAAAGGCTGAAGAAGAATTGGCCTATGCCTCAGAATTTGATCAGGTTATTATTAACGATAATTTGGATAAGGCGCTTGAATCAACCGAAAAAGCACTCATTAATTTTTTAAACAAATAGAAACAAATGAAGTCGGTAGGTTTATTTTTCGGCTCATTTAATCCCATACACATTGGGCACCTGGCATTAGCCAATTACATGCTTGCCTTTGAAGACCTGGATGAAATATGGTTTGTAGTTAGTCCACTCAACCCGTTTAAAAAAGCCGGCGACCTGCTAAGCGCAGAACACCGGGTTGAAATGGTGCACCTGGCAACGCAAAACCAGAAGCAATATCGCGTGGAGGACATTGAGCTAAGTTTGCCCATCCCCTCTTACACAATTGACACCCTAAAAGCTCTCAAAGAAAGACACTCCAATTGCCGCTTCAGTATTATTATGGGAGCCGATAACATTTTGCGTTTCGATCAATGGAAGTCGGCAGACGAGATAATTAAAAACAGCCAATTATTAGTCTACCCGCGTCGTAATTACGATATAGCAAAGAGCCAATTGCCGGCTAATTGTAAAATAACCAATGCGCCAGTGGTAGAACTGGCCTCTACCGAAATACGTTCATGGATTAAAGCAGGCAAACAAGTGCCTTTCTTAATTCCTGAGGCAGCCTTTGAGTACATTAAACAACACAAGCTATACCAATAACTATAGTCCTATAATAAGCAGATTTGCTTTTAGATTTAACACCTCATATTAATAGGAAATGGCCGGAAAGCACTTTTGCAATCCGACCATTCATCCATAACTAAAGGTATAAACTAATAAATTATTCTAAGACGATAAATACAGGAAAGTGGTCACTGTATCCGCCAAAATATCTGTTTCCGACATATGTTCTGTAAGGATACCCATTATATTTTCCCTCCTGCTGTTGGCGCAACAGTTCAGCATCATACACATAAGCATCTTTAAAACGAAGGCCTTTGGTTGTGTTCAGCAGGTTTTGTGATACGATAACCTGATCAAACATATTCCAGTTGCCACGATAGCAAAGGGTTCCAACTCCAGGCTTGTGCTTTTCCGCCAATGGATTATATAAATCGGTATTGCCTAATTCACTTTTCACAACTGCACGCAACTCATCCTTCACACTCACATTATGTGGGTCATCATTTAAATCACCCATCACAATAATATTGGCATCTTTATTAATGGTCAGTAACGAGTCGACTATAGACCGGGTAAGTTGTGCTGCAGCTTTGCGCGATGGGCGACTTCGTTCCTCACCTCCATATCTCGAAGGCCAGTGATTAACGATAATATGAAATTTCTCATCCTTAATCTGCCCTGTTACCAATAACTGGTCACGGGTATAAATCCGATCTCCATCTTCCTGATCATATATATAAAGAGGTAGTGCATCAACATTATCCACTTTAAAATAATTTGGGCGGTACAATAAAGCAACATCGATACCTCTTTTATCCGGTGAATCCTGATGCACTATCTGATAATTATATTTTTTTAAATTCGGGTGATTGATCAAATCTTCCAAAACCATTCTATTCTCTACTTCGCATAAACCCATTATAGCAGGACCAGGTTTAGAGACTGTATCACCTAATACGCTGATAATTGAAGACATCTTCTCCAGTTTATCTTCGTAGCGCTTTGTATTCCAGGCCTTCTTTCCTTCAGGTGTAAATTCTTCATCCCTAACATCAGGCGCATCAATGGTATCAAACAGGTTTTCCAGATTATAAAAGCCTATAACTACCGGTTCAGATGCCTGATCGCTCTTCTTTCCTGAGGAAATACACGACGACAATAGCGTTGCTGAAACTATTAATACAAATACAATTCTCCCTGTTAACATATTCAATTTAGTTTTGCGGCCGAAAAGTACGAATTATAGATTAAAAAACACAACTCCAACCACTAATATTCAATACTTTAATATTTTATTAACAGTATCAACCAAACACAAACTAGACCTAGTGGTCTAGTTGATAATAAATTAATAGCAAAATCATTCATTGTTAAAACCGTCCAATAAAATTTCAAATAGCCTATTGATTGTTATCTAATTTTTTTGTCAATTTGCACTGATGCCAGAATTACTAGCGCATCATTTATTATCATCAATATTACAGTACGTTACGTTTTATTATTTCTTATAAAATGGGTAAAGTTTTAATCATTGGAGCTGGTGGTGTTGGCACCGTTGTGGCTCATAAGATGGCTTCACTGCCATCTGTTTTTACTGAAATTATGCTTGCCAGCCGCACTAAGAGCAAGTGCGATGCTATTGCAGAGCGTATTGGTGGAAATCGCATTCAGACAGCACAGGTCGATGCTGATAATGTCCCTGAATTGGTAGAACTCATCAATGTGTTTAAGCCAGATATTGTTGTAAATGTGGCCCTGCCCTATCAGGATCTAACCATCATGGATGCCTGCCTTGAGACCAAAACAGCCTATTTGGATACAGCAAATTACGAGCCATTAGATGAAGCTAAATTTGAATATAAGTGGCAATGGGCTTATCAGGATAAATACAAAGACGCAGGTATTACAGCCATATTAGGTTGTGGTTTTGACCCGGGGGTAACAAGTATTTTTACTGCACACGCTGCCAAACATCACTTTGATGAAATTCAGTATTTGGATATTGTAGATTGTAATGGCGGTGATCATGGTAAAGCCTTTGCAACTAACTTTAATCCTGAAATTAACATACGTGAGGTGACTCAAAAAGGAAAGTATTGGCAGGATGGCCAATGGGTAGAAACTGAGCCACATGAAATTCACAAGCCTCTGAACTACCCGAATATTGGAGAACGTGAATCATATTTGATCTACCATGAGGAACTGGAATCACTAACCAGGAATTTCCCTTCACTGAAACGCGCACGTTTTTGGATGACTTTTGGGCAGGAGTATTTAACACACCTGAGAGTTATTCAAAATATCGGCATGGCAGGAATTGAACCAATCATGTACGAAGGAAAAGAGATAGTACCTATCCAGTTCCTGAAAGCTGTATTGCCCGATCCTGGCGATTTGGGTGAAAACTACACGGGTGAAACATCAATTGGATGTCGCATCAGAGGTTTAAAAGATGGAAAGGAAAAAACCTATTACATCTATAATAACTGTAAACACCAGGATGCATACAACGAAACAGGTGCACAAGGCGTAAGTTACACCACCGGTGTACCGGCAACAATCGGAGCCATGATGTACCTGCAAGGCCTCTGGAATAAAGCAGGCGTACACAATGTTGAAGAGTTTAATCCTGATCCTTTTATGGAGCAACTGAATAAACTGGGATTACCATGGATTGAACAGCACGATGTAGATATTGAATTATAATCGAATATTGAAAGATTACACAAAGCTGTCCATTTCGGGCAGCTTTTTTTATGCAATATATAATCGTAACCAATAAGCTAAATATCACAACAAGGGGCAACACCTTTTAGCGTTTGAAAACCTGCATTTGCTGAAACGATCGTTACTAAAATCTCAGTAATTACGAGGTTCCCGGTTTAAGACTCAAACAATTAAAGAATACTTAAGTATTTATTATTCCGATGTCCTACCCCATGTCAGTCAATACTCCACCTGGAGCTGACCGGAGACCTGAGGAGGCTATGGACTCCGACATTGCCTCTGGGGGAAGATTTGGTTGATAACTTAACAATTACCAATCGTTAATCCACTCTATCCAAATATTACTATTTGATATTTATTTTATCTTTTTACTTATTTTTTGATAGTTTTTCTTGTTTTTAAATAATGATTCATTACTTTTGAATCAAGAAACAAAACAAATTACTCCATTACTAATTAAAAATAAGATTGTCATGTGCGGATTTGCAGTTTATACAGGAAGCGACAAAATGGACAAACTAAAGTTTGCCAGAGAGTTTAAAAAGATCCAATACCGGGGACCGGATAACTCGATTACCAGAGATTTTGAAGATAATGGCTGGATGGGTTTTCATCGTCTAAGCATTATGGATGTATCTGCAAATGGCAACCAACCATTAGTTTTTAAGCACATTAATTTAGTATGTAATGGAGAAGTATATAATTACAATGCGCTTAGAGCTAATTACGAACAGTCATTTAATTTCAAGTCATCAAGCGACTGCGAGGTGATTATTCCACTATTCCTGGAAAAAGGTATTGAAGAAACAGCCAGAACGCTTGATGCCGAATTTGTATTTGTGATATACGATTCGGTCGCAAAGAAATATTTTGCAGCCCGTGATCCTATCGGAATTCGCCCTTTATTTTATGGATATGATAAAGACGGTGCCATCATGTTTGCCAGTGAAATGAAGTCTTTGCACGAGATGTGTGACGACGTTAAACCATTTCCTCCCGGGCATTATTACGATGGTGAAGTTATTAAACAATACCGCGATATATCAAAAGTAGAAAAGTTTGTTGACCACGAACAGGATGAAATATTTATGAATATCAACCATTACCTGACCAAAGGTATTGAGAAGCGATTACACGCAGATGTTCCTGTTGGATTCCTTTTAAGCGGCGGTTTGGATTCAAGCCTTGTATGTGCAGTAGGTGCGCGTATGCTTGACAAGCCGATACGTACCTTTGCAGTTGGTATTGAAGATGATCCTATTGATACTAAGTATGCACGGGTTGTTGCTGATTATCTGGGTGCTGATCACACTGAGGTATTATTTAAACGTCAGGATATTTTCGATTCATTAAGTCACTTAATATATTGCATCGAAACTTATGATATTACGACTATTCGTGCCTCAATGGGTATGTATATGGTTTGTAAGTATGTTTCGGAAAAAACAGATATTAAGGTGCTGATGACCGGTGAAATCAGCGATGAGATTTTTGGATACAAATACACTGATTTTGCACCATCACCTGAGGCATTCCAACAGGAAGCAGAAAAGCGCCTGAATGAAATATACATGTATGACGTTTTACGTGCCGACCGAAGCATATCGTGTAACGGACTGGAAGCGCGTGTTCCTTTTGGCGACCTTGACTTTGTTGAATATGTGATGAGCATTCAGCCCGAGAAGAAAATGAACTTCACAGGGATTGGCAAGTACTTGTTACGCAAAGCATTCGAAGGGGATTATCTGCCTAAAGATATTCTATATCGCGAAAAAGCCGCCTTCTCTGATGCCGTAGGCCATAGCGTAGTAGATTATTTAAAGGCTTATGCTGAAGAAATGTATAGCGATGAGGAATTTGAAACCAGAAAGGCAAAATATAAACATGCGACACCTATTTCAAAAGAATCACTGATGTATCGCGAAATATTTGAACAACATTTCCCGGATAGAAGTCAATCGGTAAAAGATTTCTGGATGCCGAACAAAGAATGGGAAAACTGCGATGTAAATGACCCTAGTGCACGTGTATTGCCAAACTATGGTAAAAGCGGAGAATAAACAATCATTAGCCATAAAAACAAAAGTCTGCAAAAGGCCGTTACCTGAAAGGGTGGCGGTCTTTGCATTTTCTATCCGACCTTTTACTTATTTTTGCACAAAATAGAAACAATGCCAATTGATTATTCTCAAATAAAAACACCTGCTTATGTTCTGGATGAGCAGTTACTGCGTAATAATTTACAACTCATCAAATCAGTAAAGGACCAGGCTGGTATTGAAATTATTATGGCTTTCAAAGCTTTTTCAATGTGGAGTGCTTTCCCAATTGTACGCGAGTACATTCCTAAAGCAACAGCCAGTTCTGTTTTTGAAGCCCGATTGGCATATGAAGAAATGGGAAGCAAAGCTCATACCTATTCACCTGCTTACAAAAAGGAAGATTTCGATGAAATAATGGCAATGAGCAGCCATATCACCTTTAACTCCCTGGCGCAATTCAACCATTTTAAGCAGGACATTAAAGAGCATACTGAGACTATTTCTGCAGGGCTGCGTATTAATCCACAGTTCAGCGATGTGGAAACCGACTTGTATAATCCTTGTGCACCGGGATCCAGGCTAGGCATTATTGCCGGCGATTTACCGGAGCAACTTCCCGAAGGTATTGAAGGCCTGCATTTCCACACTTTATGCGAATCATCGTCTTATGACCTGGAAAATACGCTTCATGCTGTTGAAGAGCGTTTTGCCAAATACCTGCAACAGGTAAAATGGATCAACATGGGAGGAGGACACCTCATGACACGTAAGGGTTATGATACCAGGCATCTTATTGATCTTTTGAAACGCTTCAAAGAAAAATGGAATGTTCACATTATATTAGAACCAGGCAGTGCCTTTGTCTGGGAAACAGGTGATTTAGTATCTTCCATTGTTGATATAGTTACTAACAATGGTATTAAAACAGCCATACTGGATGTATCATTTACAGCACATATGCCCGATTGCCTTGAGATGCCTTATCAACCCCGGGTACGTAACAGTGAACAGGGTACCCTGGAAGGAAAGCATCATTACCGCTTAGGTGGCAACAGCTGTCTGGCTGGCGATTATATGGAGTTCTGGTCTTTTGACAGGGAATTAAAAACAGGAGACAAAATTATTTTTGAAGATATGATACACTACACAATGGTTAAAACAACCATGTTTAACGGTGTACCCCACCCATCAATTGCCATATGGAACGATGACAAAGGATTAAACACCGTAAAAACATTTGGTTATGAAGATTACAAAGGCCGTTTAAGCTAATAAAACAAGGGCTGTTTATCTGCGAAGTAAACAGCCCGTATCTATATTCATCAATTCTCTTAATCCCATTTTTGTCCTGAAGAAACTGACAAACGGCCGGCACCGGTAAAAAACAGAGCAACAGCACCAAAAAAGTATAACCCTAACAATTCTATACCCCAGCCTCCATGCTGATTTAAGGTAAAGATATCTTTGGCATGAACCAGTAAAATAGCGACAAGCACATTAATAATATACACCACACTTGCCAATCGTGTTCTGAAGCCTATAATTATTAAAAGAGGTGCTACAATTTCACCCAGATATACTCCATAAGCAATAAAAGCAGGTAATCCCGCTTCTGTCAGCATGCCTTTTATAAACCCCAGACCAGATAATTTAGCTAATCCATGAAACAGCATTAAAATTCCTACTGATAATCTTAATACGAGTAATCCAAAATCCACATTTCTCTTCATTGCAATATTTATTAGTATTCAACTTTAATTTAATATACTTCATCATGCCTGAACAGGCAATAACAGTATGGTGCTTATTCTATTTCCTGAGCACACTACATCACAAACACATTAGCAATGAATCGGTTTAAAATTTCAGCAATCTTAACATGTGATTAACAAATACATGCACTTGATCAATATGAATAAAAAAACCGCAGCTAAAGAAACTGCGGTTCAAATATTAATTAAACTACCTTACTTAATCGGATATTTCCAAAACAATTGTTGCATCAGATCATCGGTAGCCCTGGTTCGCTTGTCACCACCCGACGGCGGTATAAAACCTTCAGCTCTTCCCTCCCAAATCAATTGCTTTTGTCTGACATCAATGAGGCTGACAATTAAAGTTCCTTCTCTGTATTTATTAACATCAGTTGAGGTATACCAACCTCCCCATCCGTAATAATAAGGACCGTAACCTCCATAGTGGGTATTTGTAACAACAGTCTTTTCTACGGCTGTTACATATCCATTAACCAATAATTCAGGCTGGTCAGAAAGAACATAACCTCTTTTCTCCATTTCCACTTTTATGGCATTTTTAATTCGTCTCTTATCCAGATCGTTCACTTTAATTTCATCAAAGCTCTGACTAAAATTAAAAGTCTTATATCCTCTGAAATCAGCTGACGGATCCCAATCTGCCGTGGTACGAATAGAAGAACATGCTCCTAATAAACTTGCTATAATCGCTAAAACAAATAACTTCCTCATCATCTCAAGCTTTAAAAATTAAACAATAAAAATTTCGGCCTATCGCCTTCTGAAACCACCCGAAGGGCGAGCTGCAGGCCTTGTAGCCGGTGTTGCTGGTCTGCTCCAGTTTTGCCTGAAACTCTCATTTGAACGATAGTTGTTGTAATTCGTTCGTGGAGCCGGTCGCGTTGCAGGCCTTGTTGTTGGCTGGCTCGGGCGCGTAGCTGGTCTTGTCGATGGTCTTGACGAAGGCTGGCTCGGGCGTGTCGACGGCTGACTTGGACGCGTTGACGGCTGAGTCGGACGTGTTGAAGGACGCGTCGACGGCCTTGTTTCTGGTCGTGTTGCAGGACGTTGAGTCGGTCTTGTCTCTGGTCTGACATCCGGTCTTGCAGCAGGACGCTGATTTGGCCATTGCTTCGGAATGATTTTTCCACGATTATTATCTATACGCGCGAGGTTGCCTCTGTCAATATTGATATTGTTGTTGATATTGACATTAACAGTTCTGTTAAAATTATAATACGAACGCGGATGACGATGCGAATGACGATAGTAATGATATGTCAAATGCGGATAGCGGTTTGGATAATACCTGTGATGCCATCCCACGTACCAATACGAAGGCATTCCTATAAATACAACGCCACGAGGGCCATAGTAAAAACCGGTATGGTAATACCATGGATATGGTCGCCAGTATGGATAACTGTACCAATACGGATAGCCATACCAGTATGAATAATGATTAACATGAACCACTTCCACTTCTTTTGTTACTGGATCAGTAATACTTTTATTACTCATCTCTTCCGATGCAAATTGCTCGGCCGCATCAAGCATCTCCTGGTATGCCTCAGGATCTTCTTTAAGCTTTTCCTGGTAATCGGCCAGCTCCTGAGCTTTTTGTGCCTTTATCTGATTATGCAATACCTCCAGCTTTTCATCCATTTTATCAGGATATTGCTTGTAAACACTTCCGGCAAGACGCGTAAACTCAGGATTCTCAGCCATAGTCGATAACACCTCCGGCGTATCCATTAAGCGCCTTATTGAAACCTGGAAATCTTCATCATATTTTGTAATCAGTGACTCAAAACCCTCCTGATTCCGCTGATTTAATTGATCAATTGCTGCAAGTGCTTTATATCGCTTCCTGCCATATTCAAGGGCTGCCTCATGAATATCCTGAGGATATGACAAAATGATGTTTTCAATATCACGCTTTTTAAGTTTTCCCTGGATGGTTAATTCCTTAATCAAATCAGGATAACGACTAAGCTCATAAATACCGAACTGAGTATCACGGTCGTAATCTTTGATAATATGCTGAAACGAATTTTGAGCATCCTCCTGCATTTCTTTCAACTGTGTAAGGACCTGCACCTGCTGTGCAACAGTTAGTATATCCTTACGAACAGTTGCATCGTAACCTGCCAGACCATTTAATAAAGTACTATCCTCTTCAATTACCTGCTGTAATTGTTTTAAGTCTGTTTGTGCCACTGAACTATAAGCAAACAAATGCAACATCAATGCAAACAGAAAACTTATCCTGAATATTCTACATCTCTTAATCATCCTCATAGTAAAAAGTATTAAGTTTTGTTTAGGCTATAATAATGGTTATTCATTCAGCAATTTATATGCCATTTTAAAAAACAGCTAAAACCTGAATTAATTAACGTTTGCTGAAAGTAAGAAAACTTTCATACATCCTGATGCAACTTTCGATTAAAAATTATGTCATTTAAAACAGAAAACAACACATAACTATCTATTTGTTACTACCTTTAAAAACAGGAAAGACTAAAATAATGACTGACAACCCCAATAAATTAGCTGTTATAACAGGCCCCACCAGTGGGATAGGACTTGCATTTGCACATAAACTGGCACAAAAAGGCTATCACCTGCTTCTTATAGGCCGCAGTAAAGATAAATTAGAGCACACATCGCAATTATTGATAGATGAATATAATATAACTGTTAATTACCTGGTCGCCGACTTATCGAATGAAAATGATATACTAACGATTGAAGAAAGTTTAAAGAGGCTTGAAAACATTGAACTACTCATTAACAATGCCGGTTTTGGCATAGCGGGCTTTTTTATGGAAATATCATTGGAAGAACAACTCAAAATGCTTAATGTACATATTGCCAGCACCATTCGATTTTCCAAAGCCGTACTTCCGGCAATGATCCGACAAAGAAATGGCTATATAATTAATCTGGCCTCATTTGCTGCCTTTATGGAGCTTCCAGGATCTGTCATGTACTCAACGACTAAAGCTGCCATTATAAAGTTTTCTCAAACGCTACAAGCAGAAATATCAAAATATGGCATAAAGGTTCAGGCTTTAAGTCCTGGTTTTACACCAACAGCCTTTCATGCATCCATTAAAAGAGAAGCTGAATTTGTGGATCGTGTTCCTTGGTTTTTGTGGACACCCATTCAAAAAGTGGTTGACACATCTTTAGCCAGGCTCAACAATAAAGATGTCATTTGCATACCCGGTTCATTCAACAATTTACTATTCTGGATAAACAAGGTACCAGTTCTATCGAAACTGATCCAGTACATAGCGGCCAAACGTCAAAAGGAACAAGCCGGGTATACTGCTGTAATTGCACATAAAAGCATACAAAAAACCGCAGCTGCTGCCAGGTAATTTAACAGATAGCTGCGGTTTAAATCTTTATTATAAACCTGAGTTCGACATTAAATTTCGACCTCAGGCTATAAGCTTATTTCCTTTCTAAAAGCACAACATTTTCAACATGATGCGTATGCGGGAACATATCAACCGGCTGTACTTTAGTAACCTTATACCTGACATCCAGCATATTTAAGTCACGAGCCTGGGTAGCAGAGTTACAGCTAACATATACAATGCGATCAGGCGCAGCTGTTAATATGGTTTGAACAACATCAGCATGCATACCTGCACGTGGTGGATCAACAATCATAACATCAGGATGGCCTTGCTTTTTGATAAAATCAAAATTGAGAACATCTTTCATGTCTCCAGCGAAAAACACTGTATTATCAATCTTGTTAATGTCTGAATTTACGCGGGCATCTTCAATGGCTTCCGGCACATACTCTACCCCAACAACCTTTTTGGCCTGAGCGGCAACGAAGTTGGCTATGGTTCCCGTCCCTGTATACAAGTCATATACCACCTCGTGATTTTTAATATTTGCAAAATCACGGGTCACCTTATACAACTCATAGGCCTGCTCTGAATTGGTTTGATAAAAAGACTTTGGACCGATTTTATATTTCAGGCCTTCCATCTCTTCAAATATATGATCGCGCCCGTTAAACAGGATAATATCCTGATCGGTTATCGTATCATTCTTTTTTGTGTTGATCACATACATTAAGGATGTGATTTCAGGAAACTGTTCCTTAATATGGTTTAAAAGCGCCTCACGGTTTTCTTTATCTTCATGAAACAAAGTAAGGATTACCATCAACTCATTGGTTGAGCTTGTTCTGATGATTAAGGTTCTTAAAAACCCCTCCTGCTTTTTTAAATCAAAGAATGTTAAGCCATGTTCAAGTGCATAGTCTTTTATAGCCAGGCGAATGGCATTTGACGGATCTTTCTGAAGATGACATTTCTTCACATCCTCCACTTTATCGAACATACCTGGTATGTGGAAACCTACACCATTGCGGTGTTCAATTGTTTCATCGCTTTGCAGTTCCTGCTCTGATAACCAGCGATTATTAGAAAAGGTAAACTCCAGTTTATTGCGGTAAAACTCTGTTTTTTCAGAACCCAGTATCGGAGCAGATTCCGGCAAATCAACTTTTCCAATACGCGAAAGATTATTCAAAACTTCGCGTTCTTTATATTTTAACTGATGCTCATAGGGTAAAGCCTGCCATTTACAACCTCCACACACACCAAAGTGCTCACAAAACGGTTTCTGCCTTATTGGACTGTATTCATGATAAAACACTGGAAAACCTTCATAATAACTCCTGCGTTTTTTTGTTACCTGCACATCTACAACATCACCCGGTACTGCACGCTGCACAAATACCACACGGTCTTCAACCCGGCACATTGCTTTGCCCTCTGCCGCTACATCTGTTATGGTTACCTTTTTTAATAAAGGTTTACTTCTTCGTGATCGTCCCACTTTTATATAGTTTTTCGGGCGCAAAATTAGTTAAAAAAGTCCGAAGAGCGAAGTCCGACGTCTTAAGAGGACATAAAAAGCAAAGCTCAGTTCTCCCCTCTCCCTACTCACTTCTATCTTATTACCTTTCACCTCAGATAGAAAAACCAACATATATTATTATTAAACCTTATCATCTGCCATAAATCACTATTTTTGTGCTCCATATAGCAAAACAAAAACCACAAATTAATTTATTAATGGAACAAAAAGTATTAACCTACAAAGACATTGATGCATCCATCTTAAAGTCTTTGCCAAATCCAACCGGACAGGCGTACGAGATTAAAATCAAAATCCCGGAATTTACTTTTCTGGGTGTAAAAAATCAGCCTGATTTTGCCGATGTATTTATTACCTTCTACCCTAAGAAGCGAATTATTGAGCTTAAATCTCTTAAGGAATATGTTCATCACCTACGCAATATTACAGTGTCTTACGAGCGCTTAATCAATGTTTTTTACGATCACATGGTTGAAATATATGATCCTGAGCGCATACGTGTGACCATGATTTGTAACCCACGTGGTGGTATCAGTTCTAAACTGACAGTTGATTCTGACTGGAAAGTGCGCGGAGGTAATGAGAAGTTCAGCGACTGGAAAAATAACCTGGAAGACACCTGGCAGGTAACAATGTAGAGAAGGTTGTTAGGTCATTAGGTCAATAGATCATTAGACCGATAGATCATTAGACCGATAGGTCATTAGATCGATAGGTCATTAGATCGATAGATTTGAGAATATATAACAAAGGCGACCGTTGGTCGCCTTTGTTGTATATGTTATTGTAAATTATTTTCGTCGAAAGGGTTTTCTTCGAATGAGTTGGATTGCTGAGCTGCTCCGGGAGGTGTATCGCCACCACCAGGAGGATTATCAGGATCGGTATACGTCATCATAACCAAAGAAATATCCCCGTCAATCTCATACTCCTGAATACGTGGAGCTTTATATACTTTCTTATTCTTCAATTCAATTTCTTTTTTATAATAAACAAAGGAAATATTTTTTATCTACTTAACAAAAACCTTTTTAGAAAATACGCTTTCTTCACTAGATACTTTTACAATAACAATTCCCTTATAATTAGTATTTACTGAGTTTAATGTATTGCTATATAACAATCCTTGCTCAAGTAACTGACCAGATAAAGAATACAATTCATAAGTTGGCTCAGTCAGTTCGTTAAGATCCATATAAATAACATTATCAACTGAATAGACATTAATATTATTTTCATCTATCACATCAATATCTGTTGCTACTCCCGGTGCAATATGTAACATAAATCGTTCATCATTTCTTCCGGCAGATGAAGTAAATCTTAAATCTTCACTCTGCAGATCCGTTATTACCGGATTAGCCGGATCCAATTTATCTTCGATCTTAACTGTGTAATCAGAAGGAAGGTTTTTCAGTTCTGAAAGAGAGATAACATATTCTCCCTGGGCAGGCACCTTAATGCCCAGTGGAATTGCCCTCGCTTCATCTAACGCTGAATAAGAATCAATGGTCATCTCCTCCTCTAAATTAATGCTGAACAATTCAAAATGATTAGCATAAGACGGAGCAAAGCGTTTCTTAGAGTCATACTCATCAACACCATTGCTAGCGTCAACATTGAAGGCCACAACAAACTCGTCTGTTTTTTCGCCGTTAATACCGACCAAACGAACAACTGTCTGATCAACTGATACACTTCCTTTAAGGTATGTGGTTGCGT
>JAKSBD010000158.1 GCA_022361295.1 Bacteroidales bacterium | reverse complement strand
ATGGACTTTAATCCAACTAATATTGCAACTCCTGTAACTTCATGGATTATTAGTGATGGTGTTGATTTGAGTACGGCAAATACAACCTTTGCTAAAGTACAGTTTAATCAGGCTTACCGTTTTAATCTCTTAGCCGCTTTCACAGTGTTGTATTCTACTGACTGGGACGGTTCATCTGATCCTAATACAAATGGTACCTGGAATGAGGTATCTGTTTCAGGCTGGGCCGGAGCTCAGTTAACGAGTTGGGGTGGTAGTTACGATGCTTCAACAGATCCTAATTATGCAACCGTTTCAGGACTATTAACAGATGCTATTGGTGAATCTAATGTTTATGTGGCCATCAAGGCAGAAAGCCAGGCGAGTCCACTTGGCGGACACTACCTGATTGATAACCTGCAGGTATTAGCGAATGGAGATGTACCAACAGCAATTGGTGATGTAGTGGGAAGTCAATTAAAATTATACCCAAACCCAGCAACTGATGTATTAATGATAGATGGTGCACAAGGTGCTAAAATAGGATTTTATAGCTTAAGTGGCAGCAAGGTGAAAGAAGTATTTAATACTACGGGAAGTGTAGATGTTTCAGACTTAAATTCGGGTGTTTATATCGTTCAACTTAACTATGGTGGTTTAACTGAGGTGGTTAAGCTTATTAAAAAATAGTAATAAAGTTTTGGCCTGCATCAAGTATTAGCTGTAAAGTATATGCTGTAGGTCAATTCTCTTTTAATATGATCATATAACTGAGAATAGGTAGTTCGTTAGTAAGAAAGTGGTTAACACTTAAGCTTGGTTACTATATCTTCAGCATTAAGGCCAATGTTAGAACGATAGTTGGAAGTTAAATACTTAAATCAATGATTAGATACTTTATTTGTTGGCTCTTATTATTTCACCTTATGTCACAAGTGCTTGATGCCAAGAATTACTACGTGTCAGTTAATGGTGATGATAATAATGACGGAAGCTTGATATCTCCTTTTAAAACAATCAACAAAGCTATTGCTATATTGCAATCTGGTGACCAATGTATCATACGTGAGGGGAACTATTATGAAACCATCGCTTTAAACACATCAGGTACTACCATGCAGCCGATCACGATTGCTGCATACAATGGCGAGGAGGTTATTGTTTCAGGAGGTCAGGTAGTTGAGCAAGTCTGGGAGCCATGGAGTGAAAATCCTGATATTTGGCGTAGTAAAATCAACTTTAAACCCACGCAATTATTCCTCAATGAACGTTCAATGGTAGAAGCCCGCTGGCCCAATATGAAGTTTCATGAAAATTGGGATGTATCGAAAAAATGGGATTTAACGGGTGAAGGTTCTGACTTTGGAAGGGTAAGTAGTAACGATGTTGGACAGTTGGGTATTGATTTGACAGGGGGATTGGTTTATATAAAAGTGGGCAAAGGAAACGACTGTTTCTCACGTCAGATACTTGATCATACAGCTGGCAGTAATCAGTTTACATGGGATACAAACTTATTCGAAGGTGTGGAATACACCGGGGAAGATGGTGATCCGGTTAAAATGGCCAGGTACGGACACGTGGGTAATGAATTTTTTATTAATGGAAAGTTAGGTCTACTAGATGCCGAAACAGAATGGTTTTACGATGAATCTGAAGGTTGGCTTTATTTTTATCCGCCCAATGGCATCAATCCGAATCATCAAACCATAGAATTTAAGAAAAGAGAACATGGTGTTACAGGCACCAATATTAGCAATGTGCAGTTTTATGGACTTCAATTTAAGGGCTGCAATATTGAGCTAAATATGTGCGACAATATGCGCTTTGAGAACTGCCAATTTATTTATCCAACTTATCGTTTTGTCCATTTCAACCGGAAAGATTATAAAGAGGTTGGTTTTTTAAGAGGGCTTACCATTAAAGGCAACAACAATAAAATAATTAGCTGCGAAATGGCCTGGGCAGATTTAGATGGTATGTATCTATGGGGAGAAAACAATACAGTGTTTAATTGTGTGATACATGATGGTAATCTGCATGGAAAACACCCAGGGGCAGCCATTACTTCAAGAGGCCCCAATAGCATAATCAATAATACAACCATATACAATTGTGGGGGTGTTGGAATATATTCAGTCAACAAAGGTGCTGTTATTACCGATAAAGTAAATGTATTCAACTGTGGCATTCATTGTGTGGATGTATCGGCTTATTACATACCATGGGGAGAATTACATACAGGTTCGGAGGTACGCTTTAGCTGGTTTCACAATACGCACGGTATAGGCATGAGATGCGACAGCTATGGTCGCGACATCAGTGTCCACCACAATGTTGTATGGGAGTGTGGGCGCAACTGCAAATGGGAAGGCTATAACTTTAACATTGCCAACAATACCTACGTGTCGAAAGACGAAAGTAAAAGTGGTTTAATGTTGGTATTATCAGATTTAGCATCTCTTGATGATAGCGAAGTTCATAATAACTTAACATTATACAAAATTAGTGAGCGTAGCAGCAGTGGTATCGTTGCAATACCAGATAACGGAACCAATTTTACGCATAACCAGATATTGAGTGAAGATGAATTGGGGGATTATTTTGCTAATCCAAATGATTTTGATTGGCGACCTAAAGCTGGCAGTGCCATAATTGATGCCGGAATTATTATTGATGACATAAACAAATACCATTACCATGGAAGTATGCCGGATATAGGGGCTTACGAATATAATGGAGAATATTGGGTTCCTGGAGCAAGTTGGCTACCTGATAATTTACAAGTGCCGGCTACTATGGGAGAGGCACAACAACTAGCTGAAGAACTGAAAGAAAAATGGACGCAAGACGAACACATACCAACCAATATTAATCAGGAAGACTTTGTGAAGGATGCAACGCTGAAACTTTGGCCAAACCCGGCTGGAAACTATTTAAACATTAGCTGCACAGAAGAACACAATGGTTTAAATTGCAAAATTAT
>JAKSBD010000483.1 GCA_022361295.1 Bacteroidales bacterium | reverse complement strand
GTCTTTTCAGCAATGGTTTTTAATTGTTCGCCAATTGGTAATCCAATGGTGATGCAGCTGACCATGATTGAATGTTGATTGGCAAAGCTTATAACCTGATGTGTGTTGACATTGGCCATGCCATCGCTGATAAAAACAATGAGCTTGTTGGTATATTGCCCCTGTTTGGCTATGTCAATGAGCCCGATATTCTCAGATAAAAAGGCATTTTCAAAGTTGGTACCACCATCAGCATACAATTCATCAATGCATTTTGTCAAAGTATCGATGTTGTGTGTGAAATCACAGTTTAAATTGATGTTACTATTAAAAGAGGCGATGGCTACTTCTGAAATCTCCAGGGGTATTTTTTGCAAGGCTTTTTTAGTACTCGATTTTAGAATATCCAGGCGACTCCCTTTCATTGAGCCGGAAACATCTAGGGCCAGTACAACAGACAGAGGTGTGGCTTTTAATTGTACAGAAGGTGCTTTACTTCTTATTGGGCTAAGTATCTTTTCTTTTTCAACTTCAAGTATGGATATATTATGGAGCTTAAAATCTTCGGCATTAACCTTGGTTGTCGCTTTGATATAGGCTTCAACATACGGGAAGTCATTGCTCACCACATCAATAACTTCATAGTTTTGAGAACTGCCTGTATGAATTTGAATAAAGAAGAGAATCAATGAGTACCAAAAATATTTCAAAGTCAATGTTTTTATTATATAGTTAGGTTTTGTGATATTTATAAACTTGTGGTAATCATTCTACAATAATCACTCGGCATAATTGCAGATTAAACTGAGTTGCGTTCATTATCTATCATATGTAAATACTTTCAATCCATCGAACAATATATGGATAGTGTTATCATTATTCAATAAATCAAATGAAGTAAGCGCATACTGGTTCTTTAACAATTCAGTATGTAAAAGGTCTCCTTGCTTATTGTACAGTTCAATCATTGTGGTTTTTGGAGCTACAATAGATGCATTGGCAATTATCGATTTAGTTCCCATAGAAGTCATTGCCACCCAATATGAAGTAAACATGTAAGCTCCATTTTGATGAGGATTAACTTCTTTAATTAATTCATCCTTTTCAATATCAATAATGCGTAGGGTTTTAGATTTACTCTGACAGATTACCTTGCCATCTTCTGATATAGCATAATTCCCAAAAGGATTTGCTGTTTTACGCGTCCAAATAATTTCTCCTTTATGATTCAGTGCTTGTATCATTGAATCCGATATGGCTACTGCATATTTACCATTATCTGTTACTGTTTGAATTGTGAACCTCTGAGAAGAATAGATTTTACTCCACTCCTGATTTTCTGTTAGGTGTTTATAAAACAATTGGTATCTGTTGCCAGTTGTTCTTTTGTAAAAAAACAGGCTGTTATTATCCTTCGAACTTAATACAGAAGTCACATTATCACAACTGTAAACTTCATTACCTGAATCATCACAAATCAGCAACTTATAGAAGTCATCTCCATTGTCGCTAATACGTTCAATGATATGAGAGAATTGACCTCCAGAGCTTAATTTACATTGCGTAATAAACCCTTTTAGTTCTTTTTGCCATTTAAGCTTTCCAACTGCATCATATACTTTTAATTCTCTTTTGTAGGTTTCGCATGAGTATCCGTCATACCTCTCAAAGAATGAATTTATCGCAATTTTCTGTTTGTCATCCGAAGCAAATACTCTTACACGCTTTACAACATTATCTTCCGATTGAGGAATAGAAGGTTCATAGCTTGTATTTAAAGGTAGATTATTCAGGTTAATTTCTATGCCTTCAATATTAATGGTTTGAGCTATAGATAATGTACTTGTAAGAGTAACTATCAGTAAGATAATATTTAGTCTGTAATTTCGTATTTTCATGTGTTTAAATTTATTTTTCAATGGTCACTACTTGTCCCGGTATTAATCGGGATGGAACACACAAATAAATTTAATCATTCTCCTGTGTGCCAATTTGGATACTAAATTTACATGCTCGTTTCATATTACAATTTTATCCCGCTCGGCAAAGTTTGCAACTTTCCCGTGTATTACGGGACAAGCTATCGAAATATTCCTGTAGTCTGTGACCACCCCAAAGATTCAATATCTAATACAGCCGATAGAGATGCGTAATTTCGAGAACTTGAATAAATATAATCCACCCTACTCTTAAATTCGACAACCAGTTGTCATAAAATGCAAAATAGTAAATAAAATAAATCCCGATACTAATTGTATCAGGATTTATTTTTTATATGTTAGTTGCAAACTAACTATCAAAGACGACATAGTTACAAACTATGCCAAACTGCGTAGATTATTTAAGGTGACTACGGTGAGCGGGCACTACGCTGAAAAGAGGAAAACTATCCAAGTGTTCACTCTAACACTTTGAATGGAATAAGAATATTGTCTTCAACATAACAATCATCAAGACTATTAAAGTATTTTGCAAATACACTTATTCCTGATTCATTTATTGAGCTTAATACAGTACAATTAATTTCATGATTCTTAGGCTCATAATATTTCTCTTTATATTCTTTATAAAACCTATCTCTATCTTTTGGTATTGGTAGGTTTATCAGTTCCTCAATTTTTATACTATAAAGCCTATTCTTCGTCCTTAATGCTTTAATCTGTCCATCCTTTATTCGATATATAACCCAATATAAAAGTACACCCTCATATTCGACTATTGTACTTCTTTCATCAACAATATATTTGCCATCATTAGTTATATAGCACTTTGAATTTTCATAAGGCCAATTAAAAATATCACTATGAGAAAAATTATGCTTTGCAATCGTTTGTTGGTCAAATAAACCCTTATTTTTCACAACCATCCAGGTCGGAGTTTCGGATTCATTATAGTTCATTATTAATGCATAAGTTCTGTTAGCTGAATAAATAGTATCACCTGCATTACTCATTATATTGCACATAAACATCAAATAAATGATTAAATGATTTCTTTTTTTCATTTTAAAAATTATTAAAATTAAATGTAGACAAATTATTCCATTGATAAGGAGCCGAATCAATCCATCTATATCCTTGTCTTACCCATCTAACTTGATCAACATTCATTAATCCTCTCCTAGTTGTTAATTGTATGCTCCATGATGTTGGAAGTTCCTTCCCGGCAATATCATATACATGTTTATTCCAACTATAAGCACCAGCTTCCAGAAAGTTGATATATCTAGCAAGACCAGAATAGTACTGAGCTACATGAACAAATTCATGTCCAACTACATTATATAACTTAAATTTACTTCTAAATGCTGTTTTTGCAATTTTTACCCGAGAACTTTGACCTACGGAAGCGGCTCTTGGATTAGATGGATAAGTTCTACCTGCTACACCACGATCAATGTTTTCTACGGCTTCTATATCAGTTAACCCTTGCTGCTCGCCAAAATAGTAATCTACAAAAGTTTCTAAATTATCATTACTAAATGCAACTTTCTTACCTTCCATTAACACTCCATCATCTTGCATATTTAAATACTCAATGATTTTATGTTTTTTATATAAAAACTGGGAACCTGCTGTTAATCCTCCTATTATAGCCCCCGCTACCGCACGTGTCCTCACGTGTGGTTTTACTTTATTACTATCACACCTTTCAATAAACCAGATTCTCCACTG
>JAKSBD010000607.1 GCA_022361295.1 Bacteroidales bacterium | reverse complement strand
CCAGTTTTGCTATGTACATATAAACTATCCGAAGAGACTTTACATAATTACATGTGGAATAAGTTTGTTTTCATAGTATTACTGAACCATGCAAAACAGAAATATTGCTAAACGCTCTATGTTTCTTAAAGAGTATATACTCAAGACCTACACCACCTGTTATTCCACTATTGAATTTCTTAAATATGTCAGGATTCTCTTCAGAGGTATGGACCGTGTTTCTTACCACTGTTTCATGATTAAAACGGGTGTTACTTTTTATTATGGAATTACCATAAAATCCAATGAATATATCGGGTCTGAAACGGCCTTTGGGGTAGGTGTACTTAAATGAAAAGCTGCTGATTAAGTTGCTGTTGTCAATATGGTAATAGGAATTAACAGTTCTGCTTAATGACTCATAAGTGTTGATGCCATAGAAGTAGTCTTCATTAAAAGCTACATTGATCAGGAAAGTTAATTTTTCATTCCATCGTGGTACAATAAAATTCAATGCTATTCCTGCCATTGGACTTGAACTCATTCTAAAGTCGGTCTCCTCCAATTCAGAATTACTAAATGAAATACTACTAAATGCATAGCCGATGGTTGGCTTCAGCTCAACTTTAAGCACCGGCAGTTTCTTTTCATACACCACGCAAGCCTCATCTGTACATTTGTAATCGTGATACTTATGCGTGATTTGAATCAGAGATTTGTGAGATAATTGGGCATTAGCAATGTCCTTTCTGATTTCAGGACAATCGGAAAATGCATAATTTAGTAAACCAAGGTATCTGTTATCTTGTTTGATGAATACCCTTCCATCCTTTTTAATTTCAATCTGCTTACTTCTTAATTCAAGTAATTCGGTATCTTCCGATTCGATAAAATAGGCTGAATAATTTGTGCTCTTATAATAGTATAGGTTAGAAATTCCTTTTAAAAGAAACTCCACAAATACAGTTTTATTCAGGTCTTCAGTTGTTATGTCTTTTGAGACATAAAATTTACCTTCCTTAAAACGATATCCATAAATATCACCTGGTGCAAATTCCTCTTCATTAGCATCTTCCGTCTTTTTGAAAGTACAGACTTTCATATTTCTTAACTCACCCCGATAGTCAACCAGTCCATTCAGTGTATCTAACGAGTTGGTGATTATGTATCCGGGACGAAAATCGGATTGAGCGGAGGTATTAATGAGTAGTATCATCAGAAATCCCCAAATAACTAGTAAACGCATGTATGTTTAGTTATGAATTGGTTTAAACTTCATTTCTTTAACGGGAATAATCTGAATCCCCTTACCCAAAATGCAACAGGCAATATATACTTCAGGCGCATCTGGATTAATAAATTCTGCCTTTAAAACCGGTCCTTTGAGTTTTATCTCATATGATCCAAATTGGGTTCGTACTCTTAAAAAATGATCCAGGCCACCAAAGCATTCAATCTTTCCATCATGTCCGATATCCAGACTCAGGAGCCAGTTCTTGGATAGCTTAGACTGATTAATAAGACGAGCTTTATCAATGTTATTAATATTCCACTCATACAAATTTCCATCATCACCAACACAGAGTAATCGATCTTTGCTGCTGTTGATAGATACTTGCCTTACCCACTCTTTCCCGACATATAGCCTGTCAATCCATTCATGCGTTTGCGACCTGAATAATGATATGGTCCCATCACCGCTTGATATGGCTATTAATTGCTTTTCGTTGGAGATTTCTATTGAAGTTATCGCTTCATCGTGTTGATAAAATTCGCTCATTTCATTTATCTCTTCCAACGATTGTTTGTATATCATACCATTTTCACAACCACATAATATTGCAAGACCATCATTTGTCAGTGCTAATGCGTTTATACTTCCTGATTCATAGTTTTTCTCGTAAAGTAACTCCCCCGATTCTTTTGAAATAGCCATTAGTTTGCCTGATTTAGTTCCTAATAATATTGTATTAGGGTCAGATTCTATAATAACCTTTATGACCGGAGTTTCTACTTTAATATCTATTTGTTTAAGTGCCTTATTGTTAATCAGGCTAAACCGTGTGAGTGTATTATTATTAATATAGTACAATTCCTGACCATCAGCCGAGCTTGTATAGCAGTATGTGTTTGAGTCAGTGCCGGGAAGGATCTGGGCATTATACTTTTGGCATTGTATAATGGATACAAAAGATTGTACTACGAATAGTAGTAAAATGGTGGATATCTGCTTCATAAAAGGGTAGGCAATTCTCATATTTATTGTTGACATCAAACTTAGTAAATAAATATGATTAGCCCAAGGGCATCATTAACTCATCGGATGACATTGAGTTATCCGATGAGTTAAGTAAAAGTTTATTCCTTCACCTGTTTTACAATTTCCTCTACATCCAAACGAGTTCGTGGAGCTTGTTCTCGCTTCATCAATTCATCAGGTAGTTGACGGGCATCCCCTTCGTATCCGATAGCAATAACAGTTGCAGGTTCATATTTTTCAGGGTCCAGCTTTAATAGCTCAGCTGCTTTTTCTTTATCAAATCCACCCATTTGATGTGCCTGAAGGCCTTGCCCGGTAGCGGCCAACACAATGTAGGCATTTGCTGCTCCTGTATCATGCATGGCATAGGTGTTTGGGCGATTTTTGTAATCAAAGTGCTTTTGGGCAACCGAAATAATAAGCATGCCGGCGTTTTGAGCCCATAATTGATTGGCAGGAACCAGGCAATCGACAAATTGATTGAATACTGCCGTATCGTTTTTCATGGCGTAAAAATAGCGCCACGGTTGCCCGTTCATGGACGAAGGCGCCCATTGTGCCGCTTCAAATATAGCATTAATCTGATCAGGCGTAATGGGCTTATCCTCAAATGCCCGGGGGCTCCATCTTTTTTTGAATGCTTCTGTTAATTTCATGTGGCATTATGTTTTTACAATTATTTATGAATCCGGTAGATATATTCAGACTATTAAATTTAAGGAATTTAGTCAGTTCCTCAGGAACAAATCCGTGTAATCCGTGGTTTAGTTTTTTTGTAAAGCTGTCAATCAACCTACTGTGCCCTGTGGGAACTCTGTGCTTAGACATTTTCACAATAAAATAATTAGTACAGCTTCAGACTATTAAATTTAAGGAATTTAGTCAGTTCTTCAGGAACAAATCCGTGTAATCCGTGGTTTAGGTTTTTTGTATAGCTGTCAATCATCCTTCTGCGCCGTCTCCTAACCCTCTGGTTAAATAACAGATTATATTTCTACATATTACGCCGATACTTACCACCAACCTCAAATAAAGCCTGAGTAATCTGACCAAGCGAACAATATTTCACCGTTTCCATTAATGCTTCAAAAACATTGTCATTGTTAAGGGCAGCTTCTTTAAGTCTCATAAGCATTTCCTGAGCCTTAAGCTTGTTCTTATCATGGAACCGGTTAAGCGCATTGAGTTGTCGTTCTTTTTCATCTTCTGTACTGCGTATTACCTCTTGAGGTAAAATGGTAGGAGAGCCTGTCTTAGACAAGAACGTATTCACTCCAATAAGAGGCAATTCACCCGTGTTTTTCACCTTTTCGTAATGAAGTGATTCTTCCTGGATCTTACTGCGCTGATAATTGGTTTCCATGGCACCCAATACACCCCCTCTGTCGCTTATTCGTTCAAACTCCGATAAAACTGCTTCTTCAACCAGTTCTGTGAGTTCCTCAATGATAAAGGATCCCTGAAGGGTATTCTGATTTTTAGCCAGCCCCAGTTCCCGGTTGATGATCAGCTGAATGGCCATTGCGCGTCTGACTGACTCTTCAGTGGGCGTTGTTATGGCTTCGTCGTATGCATTGGTATGAAGGGAGTTGCAGTTGTCGTATATGGCATACAAGGCCTGAAGTGTTGTACGTATATCGTTAAACTCAATTTCCTGAGCATGCAACGATCGTCCTGATGTTTGAATATGGTACTTTAATTTTTGTGATTTTTCGTTGCCGCCGTATTTATATTTGATGGCTTTGGCCCATATGATGCGCGCTACACGTCCGATAACTGAAAACTCAGGGTCAATGCCGTTAGAGAAGAAAAATGACAAATTAGGGGCGAAGTCGTCAATGTGCATACCTCTTGATAAATAGTACTCCACATAGGTAAAACCGTTGGCCAGGGTGAAAGCCAGTTGAGTGACCGGGTTGGCCCCGGCCTCAGCAATATGGTAGCCTGAAATGGATACGGAATAAAAATTCTGCACCTGGTTCCTGATAAAGTATTCCTGAATATCACCCATCAGCTTAAGGGAGAAATCAACCGAATAAATACAAGTGTTTTGCGCCTGGTCTTCTTTTAATATATCAGCCTGCACAGTACCGCGTACTTGCTTTAATGTTTGCTTTTTGATACGTTCATAATTGTCGCAGTCAACAATATTATCACCAGATGTGCCTAACAGCTGCAGGCCTAAACCATTATTACTTTCAGGAAGTACATCAGAATATTCGGGCCTGTTTGCTAAGGGTATCTTAATATCTGATGCCTCAATAAATTTTTCACACTGCTGATCAATGGCTGCATTGAGGAAAAAGGCCATCAGCACGGGTGCCGGACCATTTATTGTCATGCTCACTGACGTTAAAGGATCACTAAGGTCAAAGCCAGAGTATAACTTTTTAATATCGTCAAGCGTAGCGGTTGAAACACCCGAATTTCCTACTTTACCAAATATATCGGGGCGGGCATCTGGGTTTTCACCATATAGTGTTACAGAATCAAAGGCTGTAGACAGACGTTTGGCTTTTTGTCCTTCAGACAGGTAATGAAAGCGTCTGTTGGTTCGTTCAGGACTGCCTTCTCCGGCAAACATGCGGGTTGGGTCTTCGTATTCGCGCCTGAAGGGAAATACACCTGCTGCAAAAGGAAAATGCCCGGGGAAGTTTTCTGTAAGCTGCCATCTAAGTATGTCTTCCCAGTTGCAGTATTTGGGCACTGCAATTTTAGGAATCTTTGTGTTGGACAAAGAAGTGGTATGGGTATCGATCTTTATTTCCTTGTTACGTACCTTAAACGTAAAGATGTCATTGGCATAGGCTTCTTTTAAGAGCTTTAGCTTCTTTATCAATTGCCAGTTATCATCTTTTAAGCAGGAGCGAAGCTTATCATATTCTTCCTGAAGCGGCTTGGTGTCGCCTCCTTTGTCTTTTATGATTTCAATGGATTGATGCAGTGCATATAACTGACCAGCCAGTTTCGATTGCTCTTCTGCTTCTGTGTTGTAGGCCCTTATTGTTTCACTTATCTCGGCCAGGTAACGAACACGGTGCGATGGTATAATGCTGTGCTGAAACGATTGCTTCTTTTTTTCAGCATCTGTTGTTTTGAGTCCTGCCAGGTAATGGTGGTTGAGATAAGTTCTCAGTTGCTCATAAAAATGGTTGATTCCCTGATCGTAGAAGTTAGAGGCATTTGTTGCATATACCGGCATATCATTAACATCAAGGTCAAAAAGCACCTTGTTGCGCTGCACTTGTTTTTTTACATCCCGTAATGCATCTTCAGCACCTTTTTTGTCTGATTTATTAATAACGACAAAATCGGCAAAATCGAGCATGTCAATTTTTTCCAGTTGCGATGGTGCACCAAACTCAGGCGTCATTACATAAAGGGATATGTTGGCGTAGTCGATGATTTGGGAGTCGGCCTGCCCGATACCGGAAGTTTCTAAAATAATCAGGTCAGAGCCGGCAGCTTTTAATAATGTCACACAATCTTTTAAATGGGCAGAAACAGATGATTTGGCTCCACGTGTAGCCATTGAGCGCATAAATACATTGGGATGGTGAATGCTGTTCATTCTTATACGATCGCCTAAAAGTGCCCCACCTGATTTTCGTTTACTTGGGTCAACTGAGACGATGGCGATTCTCAGGGTTTCAGAATTCATTAAAAAACGCCGGGTTAATTCATCAATCAAGGAGGATTTACCAGCACCTCCGGTACCGGTAATGCCAATGACCGGTATGACCCTTTCTTCTGCTTTCTTTATGATTAATGGATTAAACAGCACATTGGCATCCTCATTATTTTCGCGCTGGGTAATTAATCTTGCCAGTGTTTTTTTATCAGAAAATGAGGGGAGGGTATCGGGTGAGAGCTTCTCATGCTGATAGTCGACAAGCTCCAGCACCTCATTGATCATGCCCTGCAAACCCAGTTTACGTCCGTCGTCGGGTGAAAAAATACGTGTAATGCCATATTGATGCAATTCATCCTGCTCATGTGGTAAAATTACACCACCACCGCCACCAACAATTTTAATATGGCCGGCTCCTTTTTGCTGCAGAAGGTCGTACATGTATTTGTAAAACTCGAGGTGACCGCCCTGGTATGAAGTAACCGCAATTGCCTGAACATCTTCCTGAATGGCACAATCAACGATTTCCTGCACCGAGCGATTATGTCCCAGATGAATTACTTCAGCGCCGGTAGCCTGCATGATACGTCGCATAATATTGATGGATGCATCATGTCCGTCAAACAGGGAAGTGGCCGTTACAATTCGAATCTTATTGGCAGCCTTATAATTGTTGTCCTTCATATTAGTTGCTTAAGTGTCCATGTTTTGCTCAATCAGTTCTGCTAAATCCATATTAACAAGGCTATCTTCTTTATTTTTGTATTTGATACCATCGCTAAGCATGGTCATGCAAAACGGGCAGGCCGTAGCTACTATATCCGCTCCGCTGGCAAGCACATCTTCTGTTCGTTCTTCAAACACTTCTTTGTTGCCCTTTTCCGCTTCTTTAAACATTTGAGCACCGCCTGCACCGCAGCATAATGAGAAGCTTTTGGCCCGTTTGAGTTCGGTATAGTCAACATCAAATGCATTAATAACTTTTCGGGGCGCCTCGTAAATACCATTACCTCTGCCCAGGTAGCAAGGGTCGTGAAAGGTTATCTTTTTATTTACAAAGGCATCCTTTTTAATTTTGATGCGGCCACTGTCTATCAAATGCTGCAAGAAAGATGAATAGTGCATCACTTCGTAATGACCTCCAAGTTCGGGATATTCATTTTTAATGATGTTGAAACAATGCGGGCAGGTACAAATAATTTTCTGTACCTGGTAAGTGTTAAAGGTTTCGATGACCTGCATCGCCTGCATCTGAAACAGCATTTCGTTACCTGCACGTTTTGCCGGATCGCCGGTGCAGGTTTCTTCTGTACCCAACACAGCATAGTCAATGTTGGCCTTATTTAATATTTGAGCAAAAGCACGTGTTACTTTCTGATACCTTTTATCAAAAGCGCCGGCACACCCTACCCAGAACAGATACTCAGGCTGATGGCCTTTGGCCTTTAAATCGGCCATGATTGGTACATTTATTTTTGTCATGTGTGTGATTGGTTTTAATTGATTAGCCTTCTGTCCACTTAAGACGATCCTCAGGGGAGTATTTCCATGGAGCACCATTGTTTTCAATATTTGCAAACATTGCATTCAGTTCTTCAGGTGCCTGGCCTTCTTCCAGCACCAGGTACCGTCGCATATCCATGATCAGGTTTGGATGGCTGATATTAAGAGGGCATTCCTGGGCACAGGCGTTACATGAGGTACATGCCCACAGTTCTTCAGGTGTGATATAATCGCCAACCAGTGCTTTCGCATCTTCTTTGTTTATCCCGGCTTTTTCATCCATACGTTGGCGTATATCCACAAATATTTTTCGGGGCGATAGTAGTTTGCCGGTTATATTGGCCGGACATACTTCGGTGCACCTTCCGCATTGGGTGCAGGTGAGAGCATCCATGTAATTCTTCCATGTAATGTCTTCCACATCTTTAACCCCAAAGCGACTGCTGGCCGGTTCCGTGCTATCGGCGTATGGATTGTCGCTCATCATTAAATCAACCTCTTTTTTCACTTCAGGCATCAATGGTAATTGGGTTAGTGGTTTCAGGTTACTGAAGAAAACATTGGGCAGCGACATAAAAACATGAAAGTGCTTGGAGTAGGGCAGGTAATTGGCAAATACAAAGATTAACAAGATATGCATCCACCAGAAGAAGTGGTAAAGACCAGCGGCATGAACCGGACTTGCCCAATTAACCAGGAGGCCTGAAACCGGATAAGTACCGATGGTTTTATCGCCCATTAGCACTACTTCATACACATTAAGCCCGATTAACGAAAGCATCAACAGCATGATGAATGTGAGTGCAATATTGGCATCCGTTTTATTCTTCTTACCTAACTCAATGCCTTTAAAGCGGTTGATGTGCATGACCAGGCGGCGAAACAGAAAGGCAATTATTCCAAATAATACGATAAAGGCAAACAGGTCACCGCTGGCCGATATTACATCATAGACAATGCCCCATGTACCAAATATCCGATGCGATCCGCTAATGCCGTCTATTATGATTTCAAGGCTGCCAATTGTGATGACCATAAATCCCCAGAATACGAGCGCGTGCATTAGCCCAACCAATGGTTTTCGTAGTATTTTACTTTGTCCAAAGGCTACCTGAAACGTCAATTTGGTACGTTTCCCTATTTGCCCGTCAAAAGCAGTGCTCTTTGTTTTATCAAAGTTGGATTTAATTTTCCAGAATGAGTAAAGCAGTGCTGCAGTGGTAATGAACAATATTACGATGAAAATAATTTGATCCATATATAGAATGATTATAGTGGAATATAAAAGTGCTGTTAGTGTACGATTTTTACGCCTTGCTATATAGATTCTTTACTCATACCCCGCTGTTCGTGAATCATAGGAAATAGAAGGTTAAAGCCAACGAATCAACCAATTATTTATCTTTCATAAATTGCCTGAACAGCGTTGTCAGTTCAGGAACAATCTTGAAAGCATCACCCACCAGACCATAGTCGGCCACTTCAAAGATTGGTGCTTCGGCATCTGAATTAATGGCTACAATACACTTGGAACCACTGACACCAGCCACATGCTGAATGGCACCTGATATGCCGATTGCAATATAAATGTTGGGTGCAATTATCTTACCTGTTTGTCCTACGTGCTCATCAGCCGGACGCCACCCATCATCAGCAACCGGTCTGCTACAGGCAGTTGCGGCATCAATGCTTTGAGCCAGTTCCTCAAGCATAGCAAAGTTTTCAGCTGCCTTTAACCCCCTGCCACCGCTGACGACAATATCCGCATCGGCCAGGTTAATGCCATCTGTATTGGTTTGCTTGTTAATAATTTCGAGGCGGGATGTTGGTTCTTCAATTTGCGGGGAAAATAATTCAATACTGATCTCTACAGGAGCTTCTCTAAGGCCAAAACTATTGAGCATAGGTGTCATGATTTTTCGTTCTGTTTTCACCTGAACACTAGCCAGGGCCTTGCCGGTGAAAGCACGTTTAGAGACAATAAAGGGATCGTATGACTCCGGCAGATTCATCACCTGGGGTACAAATCCGGCCTTTAACCTCACCGATAAGCGAGGCGCAATGGCTTTCCCCTGGTTATTATCAGGGAATAATATATAAGCCGCATTGGATTCAATAACTGCTTGTTCGGCAATCCGGGTGTATACCCTGTTAACACGTTTGTTGTATTGTGCATTGCCGGCTACCAGTATTTTGTTCATTCCATATTTACCGAGGGCCTGTAACTCCGCCTCATCAATTTCACCTATCACAAGACCAACAACCGGCAGGTCCAATTTCTCAGACATTGCTTTAGCATAAGATGTTAATTCAAGACTTTGCTTCTTGATTTTTCCGCCAACATTGCGAATATATACGAGTATAGACATGAGAATTTTTTTAGTAATTAAACAATGAGAAGACCTGTTGGCATTAAATAAGTTTAGCCTCATTACTCAGGTGGTCCAGTAATTCCCTGGCATCATTCAGCATTTTAACACTGCCTTTTGCCGGAGGTGACTGGTAAGACACAAACTCAACCAATGGCACACTATCTGCCGGTTCAATCACATCAAGCGGTTTGCTGCGTGCGGTCATTATGCCTCTCATATTGGGTATTTTGGGTACGCGGGCAAAGCCTTTCTGAACAATGAGAACTGATTTGCCATCGATTTTAAGTTGTTCTTTACCGTTGGCCACGTCACGTTGGAACACGGGCTCATCACCATCAAACTGAATAGCCGATACGGATGACACAGAAGCATAATCCAGCATCTCGGCCAGCATGCCACCCACCGATGCTTCATTATAATCGCCCGATTCAATGCCACAAATCACAAAAGCAAAATCTGTGTCTTTAATATAATCTGCCAGAAGGCCGGCTGTTTGGTAAGCATCGAGTGGCTCTGCATTGATACGGACTGCTTTATCGGCACCTATGGCCAGGCATTTGCGCAAGGTTGGTTCAATAAAAGGTTCCCCAACCGAAATAACAACAACCTCCTTAACCGGACTGGTGGTATCCTCTTTTAATTCAACAGCCCTTGTTAAAGCCAGTTCATCCCATGGATTGATTACCCATTGTATACCGGTATCATCCAGTTTAGTGGCATCGCTGTTAAAACGTATTTTTGTGGTGGTATCTGGTACGTTACTAATGCATACTAGAATTCTCATATTATATTTATTTAGGTTATTCTGTTATTTGGATATTATAGCTCTATTGCCCATCAGATATCTCCGTTTTCGATGGCCCGCGATATCACAATTTTCTGTATTTCAGACGTACCTTCATATATCTGTGTCAGCTTGGCGTCACGCATCAACCGTTCTACATGGTATTCTTTTACATAGCCATAGCCGCCATGAATCTGAACCGCTTCAGTTGTGACCCGCATGGCCATATCGGCGCAATACTGCTTGGCCATGGCACTGGCAATGCCATATGGTAATCCCTGGTCTTTAAGCCAGGCGGCTTTCATGCAAAGGAAGCGTCCTGCTTCAATTTCAGTTGCCATATCAGAAAGTTTAAACGCAATGGCCTGGTGCCTGATAATTTCTTTGCCAAAGGTTTTTCGTTCCATCGCATATTTGCGAGCCAGTTCATATGCTCCAGAGGCAATGCCTAATGCCTGAGAGGCAATGCCAATGCGACCACCCTCCAGTGTTTTCATGGCAAACTTAAAACCAAAGCCTTCTTCTCCGATTCGATTTTCTTTGGGCACCTTAACATCAGTAAACTGAACTGAATGTGTATCAGAACTGCGCATGCCCATTTTGTTTTCGTGGGGGCCAACGCTTATACCTTCGGCATGTCGGTCGACTATTAAAGCATTGATGCCCCGGTGACCTTTTTCAACATCGGTTTGCGCTATTACCAGATAGGTTGAAGCTGTATTACCATTGGTAATCCAGTTTTTTACACCGTTAAGTAGGTAGTAATCGCCCATATCAACAGCTTTAGTCTGTTGAGATGTGGCATCAGAGCCTGCGCCGGGTTCCGACAATAAAAAGGCCCCTGTTACTTCACCACGTGCCAGTGGCTTCAGGTATTTTTCTTTTTGCTCTTCCGTTCCGTATTTCTCAATGCCAAAGCATACCAGAGAGTTGTTAACCGATATGATAACCCCTATGGATGAATCTACTTTGGAGAATTCTTCCATGGCAAGGACATAGGAAACAGTATCCATGCCGCCTCCATCATACTCAGGAGCTACCAGCATACCTAAAAAACCGAGTTCAGCCAGGTTCTTAATATGCTCTGTCGGGTATATGGCTTTTTCGTCGCGTTCAATCACATCATAAAACAGTTCGCGTTGGGCATAATCGCGGGCTGCCTGCTGAATCATCGATTGCTCTTCTGTTAATTGGAAATTCATATTATTTGGTTTAGGGGAGTTATTGTTAATCACATTTCTTAAATACCATACTTACCACTGTTTTGTCATTACCACCCATATTAACAGTCATGCCATATGGTTTATCGTCAGGTATTGGTATCTGGGCCTGACCAGCTTTACCACTCAGTTGCTCAAGAATGGTGACCACCTGATGGACGCCGGTTGCACCTGTCGGATGTCCCCAGGCGATGAGGCCGCCGGTGGTATTAAATGGTATTTGTCCGTCTCGCGAAGTGTGTCCATTGGCAACAAATGCAGCTCCTTTACCTTTGTCTGCAAAGCCAAAGGCCTCGGTTGCCAAAAGACCTGCAATGGTAAAGCAGTCGTGCGTTTCAACGGTTGCCAGCTGCTCTTTTTTTATACCAGCCATTTGCATGGCTTGTTGAACAGATACTTTTGTTGTACTAAGCTCCAGGGGATCGCCTGGTTCTTCCATGATGTTGTCTTCCGTTTGTGCAAATCCAACCAGCTCAATAGCCTCTCTGGCGGATATGCCGATGCGCTTTAAACCTTCTTCAGAAACAACCGCAATGGCAGAAGCACCATCAGATACTTTTGAACAATCGGTGAAATTGAGGTGATCAACAAAGCGACTGCCATCAGGTGGCATCAAACCGGTTTCGATGAGGTGTTCGTTTTTATTTTCATACTCCTGGGCTGTTTCGCATAATCGAGCATTTTCAATACAGTTGGCATACCATTGAGCCAATCCTTTACGCATGTATTCTTCACCGTAGGCATTGGCATAGGCGCCTGCACGATCGCTGAACTTCCCCGGGAAAAAGTAGGCGTGCCCTGCCTGCCTTTTCTTATGGTAATCGGCCAGGGCCAGATGATCAGCACCATACATGGCTTTAACTGTATTTTGTACTTCAACGCCAATGGCCAGAACTACATCTGCCGTGCCTGCCAATATTGATTTAACAGCTGTGACAACGGCAAGTCCGCCTGAAGCACACGCACCTTCAACACGCACCGAAGGTTTATATAACAAGTCCTTATCGATTGAAGGAATAAAGGCAGCCAGATGTGCCTGGTTATTGAACCTGGAAGCCATAAAGTTACCAACCACGCTTTCATCAACATTTTTGGCTCCATTGATCATGTTTAAGGTGGCCCTTCCTGCCTCCATCATATAATGCTCAATACCTGGATTTTCCTTTTTCGGATTAAATTCCGAGCGTCCGCTTCCCAATGAGACCGTATTGTAACCGGCTACCATAAAAACTCTTTTCTGCATAGCTTATTTAATAAAGTTATTAACCGGTCCGTATAAGTAATAAAAGCCATTCATCATCACAGCGTTGACATTGTCAATCGACTTGGTAACACCATCCTCATAAAGTTTCTGACCAATGGCTTTCATTGACTGCATATAGTCTTTGGCCAGTGATGCCCCTTTGCTTTTTTCCTGATTAATGCTTTCAAAGTATTCATTGAGGTGCTTTTCTTTATACTTCGAACGGCTCAGTTGATTCCAGCTGTATGTTTTTGTCTTTACCGCGAGAAAGTCATTTACCTTTGCTTCAATGGTATCGATAGAAATATATTGTTGTGAGTCTATATCAAGCACCTCAACAGCTTTCCCCTTCGAGTATCTGAAATAACCATCTTTTTGGGTGCCGTCAGCATTTTGTCCGCCCCTGAACCCCTTATTTAACAAGTCATCAAGGAAAGAACATTGCAATGGTTCAAGAAGGTAGTTATCCATGACCCGCATGATTAATGAACATACATCAATGCCAACATAGCCCATTAACTGGAAGATGCCCATTGGCCTGACTAATAATTCGTGACTGATTTTATCAACAGCCAGCAATGCTTCTGCAGGTGCGAGTTCTTTTTTAAGTGATTCATATAAGTCAACAGCATACTTTATTTCGCGCATAAAAAAGCCATTCCCTATAAAACCAGCGATATCATTTGCTTCAACAATCAGTTTACCCATGTGCTTTGCAAAGTCTTTTACGAGCTGCGACAATTCGGGCAGGCCATCTTTCAATTCAACCACCTCAATTACCTTTTGCACGGCAGGTGGATTGTAAAAGTGGCATCCGATGATGTGTTTTTCAAGGCCAGCCTTTTTATCTAATATCGAGATAGGAATAGCGCTTGTATTACTCAGGAAGAAAGGGTGATTGGGGTTATTTGTCTTAATTTTCCTGAGTACATCTGTTTTGGCTGCTTCATCTTCTATGATGGCTTCAAAAACCAGGTAGGACTGATAAGCAGATTCAATGGTGACAGAGGGTTTGACAATGGATATTGCATCATTTACAAAGGCCTCAATAATATCTTTATTATCGATTAAATGGGAGCGCCTAATGAATTGTTTGCGAAGTTCAACAATGTTTTTTTCAGCCCATTTCAGAACCTGTGTTTTTAAATAGTTCATGACACCTTCAAGGCGTTCATAGCTTTGGTCGATGGCATGGATAACAAAGGTTTTGTCGGCATTTTGTGGCTGGTGCATTAATCGGACAGAGTGCAATACATTAAGAAGGAGTATGCCACTGCCCATCTTTCCTGCTGCACCAAGAACAGTAATGTTCTGATATCTATCTAAGTTGTTCATATAATAATAGTGATAAGTTTACCAATTGGGTTTTCGTTTCTCAATAAATGCCGCCATACCTTCTTTGGCTTCTTCTTTATTGAAAAGTCCTGCAAAAACATCGCATTCTTTTTCAAAACCTGTTTTAGTCCCAAACTGGAGGCCTGTGTTTATTGCCGATTTAAGAGTTTGGCAGGCTAAAGAGCTTTTGGAGCTAATCAATTCTGCTAATTCGTGAGCCTTAGGCAGTAATTGTTCAGGGGAGTATACCGCCTGAACCAATCCCATTTGATGAGCCTGATGAGCATCAAACATATTGGCACTGAATAAATAATAGCGTGCATTATTAAGGCCTATAGCTCTGGCAAGACGTTGAGTGCCTCCAAATCCAGGAATGAGCCCCAGGTTAACTTCCGGGGCACTAAACTTTGCTTTTTCCGATGCTACTAGGAAATCGCAGGCAAGAGCAATTTCAAGACCGCCGCCTAATGCAAAACCGTTGATAACACCAATGAATGGAATAGACATATTCTCAATCCGCTCAAGTGTCTTTTGACCAAGAGAGGAGAATGTTTTGGCTTCCTCTTCGGTTTTGTTTTTCATTTCAGCGATATCGGCACCTGCGATAAATGCCTTACCCTGTCCTGTTAAAAGAACTACGCGAATCGATCCGGAGGCTTCAACCTGATCGAGTACCTGATTGAGTTCTTCAAACATGCTGCTGTTTATCGCGTTGAGAGACTCGGGGCGCGAAAACATAATGGTAGCAATGTTTCTTTCTTCTGAGTACGTGAGGAGATTCATAAAATAGTAAAACTGATTCTTAATCAAGTTATGTAATCTATTTTAAGATATCAATGTCTTTTTTGAAAATAATGGAAAAATAAATACGCTAAGCTTACAGATTGTAAGAGTTTACAGGCTTTTATCAGACTGTGTTATCAAGGATTTGTTTAGAATATGAGAAGCCTTGTGTTTTAAAATGTAATTTATCTGAATATTGTGGAGGAAAAGTGGGATAATAGTTACATTAATCCTTTCAAACTTTCTATTTATCCCACTTTAGTAATGAACAAAATGCTCAGGAAAGTATAGGTTGCGGCAATTGCCAGGCTTTTGATGTTATTCGTAATCTTTCGTTTTCCTGATCTCAAGTTCTATTTTCTTATCCCAGAGGCGTTTAAGTATCTCTTCGCCTTTTTGCTCATAGTCATTGGCCAAATCTGTATTTCCAATCTTGTCATATACCCTTGCCAGAGCGTAGATAGCCGGTAAATGCAGATCGTTGATCTTTAGACATAGGTTTAGTTGTTGAATGCTATCGTTATAAAAGCCCGTTTCTTCAAGCTTTTTGGCATTGGCCATCAGTCGTTCAATATCAGAAATGTCCTTTTCCATTTTCAGGTTCAGTATATTCTCAGACTTGGTGATAACAACCGAACAAGGTAAATCGCGAATGACTAATTCTGTTACGCTGCCGAGTAACAGTCGTTGAAAAAATGTTTTACCTGTAGCACCAATAAATATCACATCAATGTTGTTGTCAATGGCAAAATCAATGATCTTTTTATGGGGTTTTCCGTGTAAGATCAACTGCTCATAATCAACATCAACAAAACTGAAGTTATTTATAAAAGCATTGAAGTTATCTCTGTTTTCCTTTTCAAGCGCTGTGTTTTCCTCATCGTAATCAACTTTGTATCGCATGGAGTAGACTTCTTCCAAGGGCTCAAATACATTGGTAAGGTATAGTTTGGCCTTGAATATACGGGCAATTTTAATGGCATTGGTCAGTGCCCTTCGAGAGGCGTCTGAATAATCGATCGGACACATAACCTTAGCCGGTACTATACCCGATTGTTCTTTAACAACCCATACCGGCTTCTCTGATTTTCGTATTAGTTTCTCAACCAGGTAATCGACAGACTGATTGTTATCTGTCAATTGAAAATCATTCGGAATCAATATCAGGTTGACATCTTCCTCTTCTGCAGTAGAAAGTATTTTTTCAAACATATTACCATAGGCAATGATCTTCTCTGCGGTAATATTGTTTTTACCTACATAGGATGTTATCTGCTCAAAATCCTTTTCAACATATTCTTCTATCAGCACTTTTACCTTTGGGGTTCGTGCCTCGGATGGCAGAACATGAAGAAGCAGTAGTTTGGAACCAAACTTTTTTGACAGTTCGATGGCTGTGTCCAATTGATCATTTGCCATCTGATTAACTTTAACAGGAACTAATATTTTCTCCAACAGTTTCATAGGCTTTTTGTAAACAAACGCCAAAAATGAGAACTTTGTTTAGTTAAAAATGGTTAATGTAAAACAAAATGCTTATTCTTAAACCATTCGTTCACAGGAAGACTTGCCTTGTTTGATGGCTTTTGCAATGGCTAAGCTGTACAAATAGACGCAGACCAACGCAAACAAAGCTATATTTATAGTGTTTTATGTATCAGCAGTAGATTATTGGCTGGCATAAGAGAATGTAGCAGGGTATTAAAAGTAAACGATGCATTCTGAAACATAAGGGGCTGTTTGATTGTGTAATAAAAGAAACTAAAAGCTTAATAATTGTAATGGTAACTAAACCTACAAAGCGATTTTGGAACTTACTTATAAAATATAAGGCAGTTCTAAAGCAGATATACTTATATGCTTTTTTTATTGGTATCATTAACCTGACTCTGCCAATTGGTATACAAGCTATTATCAATTACTTGCAAACCGGAGAGCTAACATCTGCCTGGATTATCTTAGTTGGATTTGTACTGGTTGGTATCCTTTTAACAGGTGTTTTACAAGTATTGCAGTTGCTACTTGTTGAGAATGTTCAACAGGATTTGTTTGCCCGTTCAGCATTTGAGTTCGCTTATCGAATGCCACGAATCGCCTTTGTTAAGTTAGATACTATACATGCCCCTGAGTTGGTTAACCGGTTTTTTGATACACTTACCATACAAAAAGGACTGCCAAAGATACTGATTGACTTTTCTTTAGCCTTGTTTCAAATATTCTTTGGACTTATCCTTTTGACGATTTATAGCTCCTATTTTGTAATACTGGGGCTTATAATGGCTGGTATCCTGTGGTTTATATTTAAGCTGACCGGTCGCCAGGGATTAATTACGAGTCTTGAAGAGAGTAAGTACAAATACAGACTGGCTCACTGGCTTGAAGAAATAGCCAGGGCTAATGCCAGCTTTAAAATATTCAATAAAGATAAGCTGCATCTCAAATTGGCAGATGAGAGCGTGAGCGATTATTTGAATGCGCGCCAAAAACATTTTAAGATTCTGATGCGTCAGTATGGTCTCTTTATTGGCTTTAAGTTAACCATCGCAGCCGGTTTGTTGATATTGGGAAGTATTCTGGTATTTCAGGAAAAGATTAACCTGGGGCAATTTGTGGCTGCTGAGATTGTAATTATCCTGATCATTAATTCGGTAGAAAAGGTTATCAGGTTAGTTGAAACAATATATGATGTACTTACAGGCCTTGAAAAGATTGGATATATTACCGATTTGGAACTTGATAAAAACACCGGAAGTGCCACTGTGAATATGGAAGACGGACTGTCTGTTACTGCCAAAAATATATCTGTGACTTTCCCGAAAGAGAATAGAGCAGTGATTGATAAGCTATCGTTTGATATTAAACCCAATGAAAAGGTTGTATTGAAAGGTGTATCAGGTAGCGGTAAATCAGTTCTCACAAAAGTATTATCAGGACTATATACTATCAGCAATGGTGATTTGTTGATTAATAATATACCGCTCTCGCATTTCGACAGAGATAATTACTTTTCATCTATCGGTGTAAATCTTCCAACTAACCAGTTGTTTGAAGGAACCATTAAGGACAATATCCTTATGGGAAGAGAATTTTCTGAGAATGAGCTAAACAACATGCTTCATTTTCTGAAGCTTGATGAATTTCTCAATTACCAGCCTCAGGGTATTAACACCTCAATAGATAGTGGAGGAAGACGTTTACCACGAAGTATTATACAAAAAATACAGGTGGCTCGTATTTTAATTCATCAGCCAAAATTATTATTGCTCGAAGAGCCACTTCAATTCCTTGAAGAATCGGAAAAAATAAGAATAGTTGATTACTTAACTTCAGATGCTTTTAAAGCAACTGTAATTGTGGTATCAGACTTTAGTTATTGGCAGAAAAAGTGCCAGCAAACCATTGACCTAAACCAGTAAGATAGATTAGCCATGTTGAATATTTCTAAAAACAGCATCCGTCAATTTATTCATCTGACAGATTTTAAGGCCTATGAACTGGTGAAAAAGAGCCAGGTAAAACAGGCACCACTATATGTGATGTTAGGATGCTTTGTGGTGTTGTTGATTGGGATGTTTTTGCCCTGGACACAAAATATTGATGCCAAGGGTTATGTTACTACTCGTCAGCCCGAGCAACATCCACAGGCTATACAATCTGTTATTTCGGGGCGTATTGAAAATTGGTATAAACGTGAAGGAGACCATGTGAATAAGGGCGATACAATATTGTATATTACAGATGTAAAGAGTGAGTATTTTGATCCCGATTTACTGGAGCGAACCAGTGAGCAACTGGACGCTAAAAGCCAGAGCCTGGATTCGTATAACATCAAGATAGAAGCTCTAAAAAAGCAATATGAAGCTTTGAAACAGACTTATCGCCTGAAGCGTCGCCAGGTGTTTCAAAAGATTAATCAGGCAAGGAACAAGATCAGTATGGATAGTATTGATTTGGTGGCATTCAACAGTAACCTGGCTATCAATAATAATCAGTATAAGCGAACAAAGGAGTTGTATGATAAAGGATTAAAATCTTTATCAGAGTTGCAGGAGAAGCAGTATAAATTGCAAGCTGCCGAGGCCAAGGTTAACGTTCAGCAAAACAAGTTAATCAATCAGCAAAATTCCTTAAGTATATTAAATATTGAGTTGCTGGCTATAGAGCAGGAGTATGCCGATAAACTGGCAAAATCTGAGTCGGAATTACAATCGGCTGTTTCTGCTAAACTTGAAGGAGTGGCGAATGTGTCAAAGTTGCAAAGCACCTTAAGTAACTATAATGAACGGCAAAAGTTCTACTATATAACAGCACCTCAAACTGGTTATCTTACTAAAATAGTAAAAAAAGGTATTGGAGAAACTGTTAAAGCAGGCGCAGATATTGCTATTATTGTTCCCGATGAATATGATTTAGCGGTTGAAATCTATTTGAAACCAAATGATTTACCTCTGTTGCACCTTGGAAATCATGTACGATTGCGTTTTGACGGTTGGCCGGCTATAGTCATCAGTGGGTGGCCCGAGTCTTCAACTGGTGTTTTTGGTGGTACCATTGTGGCCATTGATCAGTTTATTAGTAATAATGGATTTTACCGCATTTTAATAAGCCCTGATGAAAGTGAGAAAGCATGGCCTGATCAATTGAGGGTTGGTGCAGGGGCCGAAGCGTTTATATTACTCAATGAAGTACCGGTATGGTATGAGGTATGGCGACAACTAAATGGCTTTCCTCCCGATTTTTACCAACCCAAAACAAACAATACCGAGATTAAGACAAAAGCGCCAATCAGATCGGTGAAGTGATTTGAGACGGATGACAAGCGGCTTATGCAAGGTGGCAAAGAAGTATTGTAATTAAGAGTATATGACAGAAACAGTAGTTAAAATACGAAACATCAGGCCGGGTAAGTTCAGGCCCTGCCTGTTACTTTTGTTAATGATATGCAGTGTTTCTCTTACTTCTGCACAATCGGATAGCCTTGTCTTAACATACCGGGAGTTTGTAGATAACATTATTGCGTATCATCCGGTGGCACAAAAGGTACGATTGAAATTGCAATATGCAGATGCGCAGCTGATGGGTGCAAAGGGAAGTCTTGATCCTGTTATTGATGCCAGCTGGAGCAGTAAAGAGCTGGATGATAAGCTTTACTACGAAAAACTAAATACAAAGCTGATATTTCCCACTGCGCTGGGTTTTACTTTTAGCGGAGGGTATGAAAATACCGATGGAGAATACCTTAATCCTGAATATAAAACAGATAAGTACGGCTTATGGAACCTTGGTATTGAAATGGATGTATTGAATGGTTTACTGACCAACGAACGGAATACTGCCATAAGACAGGCAAGGGAATATCAATATCTGTATAAAAATGAGCAGGATATGCTTTTGAATGATTTGTTATTTAACGCCCTTTATTCTTACCATACCTGGCAGATGTATTATTACTCTATGGAAATATTAAGTGAGAACATTGCCATTGCCCACAGTAATAATGAAAGTACGCGTAATGCCTATTTGATGGGCGAAAAAACAGCTATGGATACGCTTGAGTCAAGCATTGCTTACCGCGAAGCTATAAGCTTATTTAATAAAAACGATATTTACCTGGTGAAAGCCAGGCAAAAACTTGAAAATTATTTATGGTTCAATGGAACGGCATTAAAAATGCAACCGGATGTTAGACCAGAGAACTATGATGTATTTTACAACTATGGATGGACAGAGCATGATTCAGTGTTAATTAATAACCACCCTCTTATTTTAGCATCTGTTAATAAATTATCCCTTACGGAGATTGAGCAACGTCTTAAGCGCGAGAAGTTAAAGCCAAAATTAAAGGTCAAATACAACGCCCTTTTAACCACTTCCGATGATATCAGGATTCATGGTTTTGATTTATCTGATTATAAGCTGGGAGTTGGCTTTTCTATGCCATTATTTCTAAGAAGTGAAAGAGCCGGTGTGCGAAAAGGGAAGCTTAAAATTCAGGAGTTAGAACTTGATTTGATGTATAAGAAGAATGAATTGTTAAATAAAGCAGAGGCGAGCCTTCAGCAGCAAAGTATATTAAAAGAGCAGATTGGAATATATGAGCAAAATGCCATTAACTATCAACGCTTGCTTGAAGGCGAAAATGAAAAGTTCAGATACGGTGAGAGTTCTGTTTTTTTACTCAATAAGCGCCAGGAAAAGTACATAGATGTCAAGCTCAAACTTACTGAAGCACACGTCAAATACAGGCTGGAACTGCTCCGCTATTTGTATTTATCCAACCAGTTGGTAACTGAGTAGCATGAAATAAAATTAGAGTAACACTCATTCATTTTTCAAGGAATAAATCCTGTCAGAGAAGAAGAGAGTATTATATTTTATCACATGATCAAATTTTCAACGTTTACTCTTTAAGGCTTCCAGCAACCTTTCATCTCGTCCATATATGTCTTTATAAAAGCTGATGCGGCCGTCATCCTTATTATCATCGCATGTCATATAGATTAAAATAATGGGTATGCGTTCTCTCAAAAAGAGTGTTTGCGTCGTTTTTGAAGCAACAATTTTTTGTATTCTTTTCATATCGTAATAGGGATCGTTTAATAAGAGCTCGGCCAATACAAATGGTTTTTCAACGCGAATACATCCATGACTAAAGGCACGTTCAGATCGGTTAAATAATGACTTGGATGGCGTATCGTGTAAGTAAATGGCATAGGGGCTGGCAAACATAAACTTAACTTTACCCAAAGCGTTGCGCGATCCAGGCTGTTGCACAATTGCAAATGGGAAGTTATGTGCAGAGTATTGACTGAAATCAATTTTGTCAGGATTTATAGGTCTATTGTTTTGGTATAAAATCATGTTTCTGTCCTGAAGGAAATTGTTATCCAGTTTTAATTTGGGTAGTATTTCCTGCGAAACGATGGAGTAGGGGATGTGCCATGACGGATTGATTACTATATGACTGACATTGGCACTAAAAGTTGGAGTTTGTTTGTGGTCTTTGCCCACCACAACCCTGCAATAATGATAAATGGTGTCACTTCGTACTAAGTGCAGGTAGAAACTGGCTATATTAACAATAAGGTAGTTTTCCGGTAACTGATTATTCAGCCACCGTAGTCTTTCCATATTAACTCTTAAAATATCCAGGCGTTCACTAATGGTTATATTAATAGCCCTGTAGGTTTCTTTGCCGACAACACCATCGGCTTCAATACCATTTAGTATTTGCACATCTTTTATAGCTTCTTCTAATTCATCGTTAAAAATTGTATTGGTGTCCGGTAAAGAATAAGCGTTGGCAATAAGGTGTTTCTTTAAGGCAGTTACTTCTTGTATTGAGTCGCCGGGTTTCAATAACATTCCGGGGTACTTTAGTTTTTCGAGGTGACCTCCGCTTTTATGAATGGAATCGTAACTGGCAAACAGTGCTTTGAGCTCTTCATATCGTTTTATGTCGGGACGTGCATTATCAACCCATTGCGAAAGAGTTGTATTGTTAAGGTGGTGGTGCAGAGGATTGAGTATCTCATCCTTAATAATAACGCTTGTATCAGTCCATATGGGTTGAAGACTTTCTTGCTCCAGTTTACCATTGATGAGATGAGTCCGGTATGTCAGCAGAGCATCTGTCATTATAATATCTGCCACAGCGACATGGTAAGGATCATTATACCGGCCTCGGTATTTTATAACATTCTGCCTGATGTAGTCAACATGATAGTCTTTTGGATTAAGCCCGTCATAGTAGGCATGCGTAATGATAAATAATAAGTCCTGCCGATTTCGCTCATTTAGCCATAAGGGCAAGAAGTTGTTTTGTTTATAGGTTTCAACTAACTGATGGTGAGAAAAAACAAGTTGCCCCTTCAGTTTTATTTCTCCATTCGTTTCCAGGTTATAAATGACTTCCTGTAAATGTCTGTTAGATTGCCCGATATTTATTGTGCCCGGATCTGATGCACTATTATATAAGTAAGGAGCTGTCATAGCTTCCAGACCAAATATTTGCATCAAGACAACTCCAAATATAAATACAATACCCCTCATATCTCAACTAACAGATGAGACATTAATTTAAGGAAATTTTCAATTTAATACTGAAGAATTTTTAAAGTAACTTTCAGTAGGGTGGTAAATAAAAAGAAGACTACCATCTTTTATTTTGTCAATAACAAAATCGTAGTTAGCAGCCGGAATGGCCGGACAACCAAAACTTCTGCCAAGTCGTCCGTACTTCTTGATGAACGTCTCTTCTGCATAGTTGGCTTTATGCACAACAATATGTCTTTTTCTGGCTTTATCATTAATACCTTCTTCCAATCCATCGAGTTTTAATGATAGGCCATGTTTTCCAAAATAGGTTTCTCCGGTTTTAAAAAAGCCAAGACTACTTTGGTTACTATGCACGATATTAGAAAATTTTTGAGCCTCCAGCATGCCGGTGTTTTTACCATGGGCCACATAATTCTGGTAAATAACCTGACGCTTATTCATATCAATCAAATAAAAGCGTTTTTTTGTGGATGGCTGACTGAAATCCACCAGAGTGATAATGTTAGATTTTACTAATAAAGAAT
>JAKSBD010000208.1 GCA_022361295.1 Bacteroidales bacterium | reverse complement strand
ATGCCGTTAAGAATACCACGGCACTTAATATCATTAATATTTTCTTCATTTCAATTTTGTTTAACCGTTGAAAAGAGAGGGCAAAAGCTAAATGTAAGGTACTTCTGCCCCGATTTAATCACTTTAACTATTGCCAGGCCGGATGTTGAACAAGGTTCTTATTCACATCAATCTCTTCCTGGGGAACGGCAAATACTTCTGATTTTTTACCCTGGTATAATGGAACGTAACCTTTAACAGCATCGGCAGCAATGCGGTTATATCCTTCTTCCATTTCACCCCAGCGCTTAAGGTCATAAAAACGCAGACCTTCGAAGGCAAGCTCCACACGGCGCTCATGACGTACAATTTCCCTTAACTGATCCTGCGACAAACCGCTTCCTTCAACAGATTCAACCGTTGGCATATTAACACGCTGGCGCACATCGTTAATTAAACTGTATACTTCCTGTCCCACTTCGCCTGTTTCAATCAATGCTTCAGCGCGCATTAACAGTACATCAGCATAACGAATCAGGTAAAAATCCTGCGATCCGGCCTCAAATACCGCTCTTTCATAAACATCCACATCATCACGCACATATTTCTTAAGACCAAACTTTGTATTGGTGTTTCCGGCAAATACCTTTTCAGGATCTTTCAGGAAGATATCACCCTTAAAGTAGACAGATGCTATTGCACGCGGGTCACGGTTTTCCTTGGGATCAGCAGGATTATATATTGAAGAAGGATCATCGATAGGTAAGCCATCATTACAATAATAATCATTGACCATGTTAGGCATTGGCTGCACATCTACTTTTGGTTTAGGCAGGTAAGTTGCTGAGAATTTTTCACCGTTATTGTATAGGTCACCGTATAAGAATTTAACAGGAAATACAATTTCATTGGAGTTTTCCCCATCATAAGTGAACAGGTTTTCGTAATCAGCATCAAGGCTATAGCCTAATGTCAGCAACTCATCTGTGGCTTCAAGCACATCACTGTGCTGTCCTCTGTACAAAGCAGCGCGGGTCATAAGTCCCAATGCAGCCCCCTTGGTTGCAAATCCATACTCCTTTTCGTCCTGGTCAGCAGGTAATGGGAGGATATCAATTGCTTTATCAAGGTCATCGAACACCTGCTGCCAAAGTTCATCCTCAGTATTTTTGGCCACATAAGCCTCCTCAAGCGTTTGTGGTTCTGTTATCAATGGAGCCTCTTCAAAGTACAAGGCTACATGATAATAAAACAATGCTCTCAGAAAATAAGCCTGCCCCAGGTAATTGTTTTTATCCTCTGCAGAGATAACTGATTCATCCATCATACCAATATTTTTGATGGCCGAATTAGAACGTACAATACCTTTGTACAAATCACTCCACAATCCGCTAAAGAACCAGTGCGAAGGGTCTATACTTCCAACCACAAAAATACCTCCGCCTTCCCACTTCCAGGCGTTATATTCATTATCTGACAGACAGTCATAGGCAGGCATTCCCAGGCCACCATTTAAATGGCCGCCATACATACCATTAGCCTGTAATACAGTATAGATACCATTAATTCCCAAACGTGCATCATTGGCACTCTTCCAAAAATTATCTTCGGCAATATTAGTTGGATCCTCTAATGTTAAAAACTCCTCCGAGCACCCAAAGCTCAAAAGGGCTATTGCGATATATATTAAAAACTTTTTCATTTCCTCTAAGCTTTTCTAATTAGAATGATAAATTAACACCAACAGTATAAACCTTTGTTAACGGCACATTACGTGCATTAATATTGGTTGATTTTCTCTCTGGGTCGAAGTGATCCATCTTTGTAAATGTCAACAGGTTCTGACCTGAAACAAATACTCTGAATTTGTCAATGCCAACCTGCGACATAATCGATTTTGGCAGTGTATAACCCAATTCCAGGTTTTTCAATCGCAGGTATGAACCATCTTCTACATAAAAACTTGAAACCCTGTCATTCTGGAAATTGCGCCCTAAACGCGGTAGAGCGGCACTTGGATTCTCTTCAGTCCAGCGATCTTTCCAATAGCTCAATACATTTCTACGGTCATCGGTCATTGGTGTCTGACCATTACCCATCATGATACGATCCACATCGGCCAAACCCTGGAAATTGAAACTCATATCAAATCCTTTGTAGGCAGCTGATGCATTGAAGCTGTAAATCCATTTTGGATGCGGATTACCAATTACTACCCTGTCATCATCATTAATAACGCCATCACCGGCATCCGGTATTCCATCACCGTCTGTATCAACCGTTAGCTGGTCCTTATAACGGATATCTCCGGGCGAAGTCGTTGTTCCGCCAAATTGCGTTGGTGCGTCGGCTACTTCTTCAGGTGTCTGGAAGATCTTAACAGCCTCTAAACCATAGTAGGAATTAAATGCTTCTCCAACTCTGACAATAGAGGAATTGGTAATTGTCTCTTCTCCGCCTGCTCCAAGGCTTGTTACCTCATTCAGGAACATATTGGTTACATTACCACCAACCGTAAATTCGAAATCACCTGCCTTCTGGAAATAATTAATACCTAATTCCCATCCCTTGTTAATGATATCACCAACATTTTGAGCCGGCAGCGAGGATACGCCTAATGTTGATGGTATCGGGAAGTTTTGATACAATACATCTTTACTTTCTCTTTCGAAATAATCGGCCACTACCTGCAATCGGTTATTAAGAAATCCTGCATCAAGACCAATGTCAAACTGGGTTGTTTCTTCCCATGATATTGCCGGGTTTGCCAATGATGTTAAGGCTACACCGCCCACTGCTGCTTCTTCCCTGCCAAGGACATAGTCCAGGCCTGAGTTATAGGCCTGGCTGTATGCATATCTTTTTACAGCACGGTCATTTCCACTAACACCCCAGCTACCACGTAATTTTAGATTGGCCAATACATTTGAAAAGCTTTCCATAAACGGCTCCTCACTTATGCGCCATCCACCTGAAAATGATGGGAAAACACCATACTTATTATCAGGTCCGAATCGGCTGGATCCATCACGTCTTAAATTGGCCTCAAGCAAATAGCGATCTTTAAAGGTGTAGTTAACACGACCAAAGACAGAGAACCATGATTCTTCCCATTTGCTGCCACCTACTGCAGGATCTAATACACCACCTGCACCCAGCTCTTCCAAATCATCAGAAGGAAAATTGGATAAAGAACCGTTGAAGCCGTCGCTCGTTTCGTATATAACAGATGTACCAAGCATTGCAGTAACATGGTGCTCACCTAAATCACGTGTGTATTTGGCTACGTTTTCATTCATCAGTTTATAATAGAAGGCAGCCTCATTTTTAAGCGAATTAAACTCATTGTAGTTGACTAAATCACCATTCCAATCACGCATTTCCCAGCGTGGCATAAAGTCCGATGTATTGGTAAAACGCATATTAATGGTTCCGCTCGACTCAATAGACAAGCCCGGAAGTGGCGTTAGATTAACTGCCAGTCGATCATTAATGGTGTACTGATCCTCTTCATAGTTACCCAGGTTTAACTCACGAACGGCATTCTTGGTCATTAATGATGCATTATCATTATAAAAAGCGCCGTCTACGTGACCATATTCACCATTGGACAGATAAACAGGTATTGTTGGTGCGTTGCGCGAGAACTGGTACATGATTTCGTTAACGGCATCAGCACCTCCTTTAGGGCCGTTAAATGCTTTCCAGTAACCGTTAAAGTTATTGCTGATCGTTAACCAGTCTTTAACCTTACTATTCAGGTTTAAACGGAAATTGTAACGTTGTGACTTGTATTTTCCTACCAGTATAGCATCCTGATCAAGGTAGCCCAGTGATAAACGGAACTTTGTTTTCTTGTTACCTCCCGACAGTGATAAGTAATGGTTTTGGATAGGAGCCTGTTCCAGCACATGATCGGCCCAGTTAGTTTGTGCAAACTGGTCCGGGGCCTGACCATTCTTTATCAGTTCTATTTGCTCAGGTGTATAGCGCACAATATTCCCTTCGTTGGCAAACTTTTCATTGATTAATTCGGCATAGTCAACGGCATTCAGGTATTCAGGAATGATGGTGGCCTCCTGCAAACCAAAATAGTTATTGTACTCTACTTTAACATCACCTTCTTTACCGGCTTTGGTCGTTACGATGATTACCCCATTGGCACCACGCGCTCCGTAAATAGCACTTGCCGAGGCATCTTTTAATACCGAAATGGATTCAATATCAGATGGAGCCAGGTTGTTGAATTCGGCCATGGATGAGAAAAGCATTCCATCAATGACAATCAGTGGATTTGTTTCACCACCAAAGGTCCCGACACCGCGAATCTGAATAGATGCGCCATCGCTGCCTGGCAGTCCGTTACCCTGCGTTAACTGAACGCCTGTAAAACGTCCGTACATTAACTGCGAACTATTGGTCACCGGCTGGTTGACTGCTTCGTCCATTTTGACTGTGCTGACAGCACCGGTGAGATTGACTTTCTTTTGGGTACCATAGCCCACTACAACCACTTCATCAACGCCCACCATCTCATCTGTCATTGTTACATTAATAACAGACTGACTGCCAACAAGTATTTCCTGGGTTTTCATTCCAATAAATGAAAAAACAATCAATGCCTCTTCATTTACCGAAAGATTGTATTGACCATCCAGGTTAGTAATGGTTCCGTTGCTCGTGCCCTTCTCAATTACAGAAACACCCGGAATTGGTTGCCCATTACTGTCATTAACCGTACCTGTAACCAGCTTGTTTTGTGCTAATGCAGATAAGCTATAAGTAAAGATTATTCCGAACATCAGGAGTAATCGACTTAATCTTACATGTTTCAAATTCATAACAATTGGATTTAATCTTGGTATAATATTAGTTATTTGTTTCAATTTGCCTTAGTTTATAAATATTATCAGCGTAATTGCCAGTAATACTGCTAATATCATATAAAGCAGGGCCTTGGTTTTTTTTGCACTCTTGATCTGACTTTCCAGTTCGTTTGTTTTCATTTTAGTTACTCAATATTTGTTCCCTTAGTGATGCTCCATCCGGATGGAGTTTTTACATGGTGCAAATTGAAAATATAAGCTAACAAGGCATAAGATAGAACCTCCAATCAAAAAGGCAAATTCGTTCAAAAGTTATTTGAAAAACTTTTCAGAAAAAGGGGTATATTTATTCACATCCATATGTTAATACACAGTATTTCTGCATTTTAACATTTTTAAACATATGTGGAATGAATGAGAAAATCCGGGCAGATGGGATGTAACAGAATGGGACTATGTCCAAAAAAATGACTAAATGAACAGGCCCTTTCATGATAAATGAAGGGCAGAATGCAGCCTTTGGGTGTTCAGAAAGAAGTTTTATAAACGTATATATCTATGCATGCTGTAATTGTGAACCTTGAGATCTTTCCGAACACTAAAGAATGCAGCCCTAAAAAAGCCTGTTAGAAAAGGTTTATTTTTCAACAGGCTCTGACAATTTATTCTTTTGTTTTTCGATAATCAGTAGGTGTCTGTCCGTACAGTTGCTTAAAGTTTTTGCGGAAGTTCTTAATGTCCTGGTAGCCTACATCTTCAATTATTTCAGAAACCGTCAGATTGGTTTCTCTCAGTAACTGGGCAGCTCTTTTAAGTTTTATGGTCTTTATAAATTCACCCGGTGTCTTATCCGTTATTTTTTTAATACGACGATAGAAAGTAGACGTACTCATGGCCAGCTCTTTAGCCAGGATATCTGAGTCAAAATGAGGATCGCTTATGTTCTTCTCCACTATTTTAATTGCCTTTTCAAGTAACACCGCCTCATCCGACTGAATAACTGCATCTGTCGGCTCCAGTTTTACCTTCTTTGAATATTTCTCTGATAAAAAGTCACGGCTGGCTATCAACTGTTTTACTTTCTCAATAAGTAATTCGGGCTCAAAAGGTTTTGTCAAGTACAGATCCGCTCCCTTTCGCGCACCAAACAACTGATCCTGCGGAGCTCCCTTAGCCGTTAATAACACTACCGGAATATGAGCAACCGTATCGTTTGATTTTATCTTCTGACAAAGTTCAAAGCCGTCCATGCGAGGCATCATCACATCTGAGATAACTATTTGGGGTTTATGCTCAATAACCAGATCAAAAGCTTCGATTCCATCTGCTGCCTCTAATATTTCAAACTCCTCAGCCAATAAATCAGACAGGTAAGACCTTACTTCTTCGTTATCTTCAACAAGCATTACCCTTGCTCCTTTAGTACCGGTATTAACAGAACGAGATTTCTTCACAACCGGTAAAGGTTGAGTAGCAATCACCTGATCAATACTATTCTCACTTTGTTTCAGTTCATCATCAGATAAATGTTGGTTGCCTTTGGGTAGTATCACACTAAAGGTGGTTAGATGCCCGGGATCACTTTCCACTTCAACACGCCCTTTATGAAGCTCAACGTAGTTCTTAACAAGAGCAAGGCCAATACCCGAACTTCCTACACTGCGTTTTCCTGATGCCTGGTAAAATCGTTCGAACAAATGTTTCATATCCTGGTTTGAGATGCCTTTACCATTATTTTTAATCAGGATACTTACTTCAGTACTTGTTTCTGAGAGTATGACTTCAACCTGACCGGGCGTCCCAACAAACTTAAAGGCATTGGATAGTAAATTATTAATAACAACACCCAGGCGTTCACTGTCAAAATATACATCCGGTTCTTTAAGTCTCAGCTGCTTCTTAAAAGAGATATTCCTGCTTTCTGCCAATTCATCAAAGGCCTCGCATAACGTGGCAACAAAACTGGTAATATTCTGATTCCCGGCCTGCAATTTAATTTTACCAGCTTCAATTTTTCTAAACTCAAGCAATTGATTT
>JAKSBD010000160.1 GCA_022361295.1 Bacteroidales bacterium | reverse complement strand
TGAAATGAAGATCTTTTATAACTTCACTCTGATATGTAACTTCGACACCATACCAGCGGGAAAGCGCTATCATGATATCCTCCAATCGCTCACCTTCGAAAACAAAACGGCCATCTTTCCACGCAATGTATCGGTATACATCCACATTTTCAACTTCGATTCTGTCGTTAAAATTATCATTCTTCAGCAATTGATCGGGCTCAAGTATTCTTTCTTTTCCAGTTTCGGTTCGCCATAAGATACTCCCCTCAACGAGCACAGCCTGTTGTATTTGTTCATCAGAATAAGCCCTAACATTAAATTGTGTTCCAAGTACTTCGATCGCATCACGCGTTGGAAGATGCACTATAAATGGTCGTTCAGCATCTTTTGTCACTTCCAGGTAAATCTCCCCCTCTGCAAAAATTTCACGTTTATCAGATGCAAAAGGATACTTAAATTCCACACTACTCCCGGCATTCATCCACACTTTAGTACCGTCGGCTAATACAAACTGATATTCTGATCTTAATGGCACCTCAACAGCCATTTTCACAGTGTCGACACTCTTTCCGTACGAAAGTTTTCCCTTTTTGACACTTGCTATCAACTCTTTCTCCTTTTTAATATCAGACGTCGCGGAGTCAGTTAGTACCGCAGCATTTGTACCATTAATTTGCAAAACAGCATTTGAACTACCCGGTGCAATATACGTCCCAATAAAAGTAACATCCTTGTCGGGTATTGTAGACAAAAGGTAAATAGTAACACCCACTGATAGTATCATTGCAGCTACAGCAGCAATTCTAACTATCTGTCCTAACACATACTTTTTCTTATGAGTTGCATTCTTCCGATTCTCAAATTTTACCCATGCCTTTGATACATCGAATTGATTAAACTTTTTTAAATCACTAACCAGTCGTTCTTCATCTTTAAATTGCTCAATCAACTCCCTATGTTGAATATCGTTTTCAAGCCAGCTATTAAGCACTGTTTTATCATCTTCAGAATTTTTACCTCTGAGATATTTCACAATTATATGGGACAGTTTGAACGGATTCATTGCATCTTCTTTCAGGTATGACAATCACAAAATAAAATCAGGTGAAATGACTCAAAAAAAAACAGTTTTTTTTTAAAGTCGGAATATAATCAAGAGGCTGAACAAGTGCTTCAGTTCATCTTTTAATATTGATCGGGCTCTTTTTTTATGTGTTTTCACAGAGTTTATGGAGATTCCTAATCGATCAGCTATCTCCTGCTCTCTCAATTGGGTTAAATAGCTCAATTCAAAGACTTCACGGGCTCGCGCAGGCAATTGTTCAACGGATGCCATTATTTCGCTGTAAACCTCCGCTTTTACTATTCGAATAGATTCATCGCTCTCCCAATCTTCAATGACAGCTTCACATGCCTGATATTTTTGCAAATGGCCGATGCTCCTTATTTGATTTAAACATTTATTACGAACCATTGCGTATAAATAACCTTGCAGTTTAGACGCATCTTCCAGTCCCGGTGCTTTTTCCCATAATTGCGTAAAAACATCCTGAACAATATCTTCTGATAAGTTATCTTCTTTAATATATTCACTGGCAAAAAAACACAAACTTTTATAGTAGTGGTGGTATACTAACTTAAAAGATTCCAGATCATGATTCGACAGGAATTTCTCACAGGCATTTATGATCGCTGATGTGTTCAAGGTATTATCTATCTATTTGTTTGCCGGGATAAATTTAAGTTGCCTAAAATAGAAACAATTTTCAATTGTAACAAAATGTTAATAAAACACGAGAATGAAATGTACAAAAAAAGGGAAGTCAAAATGACTTCCCTTTTTCTATATACTAGTAGTATCGATTATCTGTCAACAACCATTTCTGCAGCTGAGTAATTTAATTTCAATGCTGCTGCCTTACGTAATGCCTGTTTGATATCAGTGATGATACCCATCGGACATTCTTTATCAGCTTTGATTGAAACAATCATTTTCGATTGGTTTGCTTCACTCATGTTATCACGCGACTGGGCGATATAACTCTGAATGTCGGCAACTGTTGAAAACTGATCGTTTAACTGAATACGAGGTTCGCTACCATATAACGATTGATACTTTTTAGCCGGCACACCTACATAAATAAATGTTACCAACTCTTTTTTCTCAAGCGTTACTAATTCTGTTGCTTGTGCTGGCTTAACTATTACGTTTAAGTCAACCTCTTTCATAGTTGTTGAAACCATGAAGAAGAAAAGCAACATAAATACGATATCAGGTAAAGAGGCCGTGTTAATAGCTTGCTGGCCTCCGCTCTTCTTTTTTCTGAACTTTGCCATAATCTATTTTCCTATGTTTTTAGGTTCTGCCTCAGAGATTTTACGTGGATAAAGTGTACGTACTGCTTTTTGCTCTTCTTTCTCAAGCTCAGCGTATTCTTTACCAAATTTTCTCTTTGACGCTTCGTCTCTTAACTCATTGATTGCTCTCGACAATTCGTTTTGAACCATCAAATAAGTCTGATATTCTGTATCACGGTCGTTCTGTAACGATATTATACCCTTTCCTATTTCCACAGTACCAAAGAACTCAACTTCCTTCACATTCTTTTCAGGTAAGTTTTCGTCATCCAAAGGATTGACGATGAATTCTTTTACTGCTTCCGTCAGGTCGCTTATCTCCATCGGTTTGCCTTCAACCAGCAACTGATTCTGACTGTTAATTAGCACCGTAAATACATTACGCTCTTTTACAGGCGGTGTATCTTCAGGCTCTTCTTCAACCGGAGGTGGAAGAAGCGTTGCTAAACCAGTATCAGTATCCATGGTTGTGGTTACTAAGAAGAAGATAAGTAACAAGAAAGCAATATCTGCCATTGACCCTGCATTAACTTCTTGTACTTCTCTTTTACCCATAGATAATTAAATTTATGTCCTGAAATGAATCAGGACGGGCCATTATTTAAACAGACGCGATATTTCTGAATATAGAATAGCCACTACAACTATTCCAAACAAAAGGTAAGTTCCATATAACATGGTACCGGCTAAGGTTAACATGCTAGGAACATTATCGGAACCATTATAACCTATTAATTGAAGTGGTGTATCATCTGACATTGCATAAGCCACTAACACAATCACCCCTA
>JAKSBD010000162.1 GCA_022361295.1 Bacteroidales bacterium | reverse complement strand
GACTAAAGCCCGACATTTTATTTTCGGCAGCATAGGCAGCCATGTTCATAGCATCGTTAGCCGTTCCAATTGGTGGTGAATAAGCAAAATCCATGTCTGCTATTTCTTCAACCTTAATTTTGGCTGCAGCTGCAGTTGCCAGTATATCCAATCGTTTATCGGCCCCTTTGTAACCAGCTGTTTGTCCGCCCAGTATCACTCCTGTCTGACGATCATAAACAACCATCACACTCACTGTTTCTGCACCTGGATAATAAGATGTGTGGTGCTCTTTGTGGACCACCACTGCATCGGCATCAATACCGATTGCTTTGGCTTGCTTTAAAGACATACCTGTTATACCCGCTACAGCTTCAAACACACGAACAACCGATGTACCTATTGAACCTTTGTATGCATGTTTTCCACCCAGGGCATTTTCAGCGGCAATACGTCCCTGACGGTTGGCAGGACCAGCTAATGGAATACGTACTTTTTTGCCACTCACCCGGTGTTCGATCTCTACCATGTCACCTGCTGCATAAATATCGGCATCAGATGTTTGCAGGTATTCATCAACTAATAAACCACCTGCTTCTCCTGTTTCAAGACCAGCATCAATGGCTAATTGCAGCGTTGGACGCACACCTATTGATAAAAGCACCATGTCTGCATCCAGCATTTCGCCAGAATCAAGCTCGACTGTGTTATCATTGATTTTAACCACGCCTTTTTCAGTATGAACGCCAACGCCGTATGAATGTAGTTCGCGGGTAATAAAACCGGCCGTTTCTGCATCCATTAATGACATGACGTGCGGCATTTTTTCAACCACATGGACTTTTAAGCCTCTTTTAACCAGGGCCTCCACCATTTCTAATCCGATGAATCCACCTCCTACAACGACTGCCGTTTCAGGCTTTTTATTTTCAAGATGATTATCGATCTTATCCATATCATCCAACGTCCATAAACTGAAAACGTGGTCATTATCCGCTCCAGGCAAATCAGGTTGAATAGGGCGTCCACCTTGTGCCAGTATCAGTTTAGTATATTCATATTGTTTTTGGGTCCCGTCTTGTGTATTAATCGCAGAAACAACATGGGCTGCCTTATCGATGGATGTTACACGGGTATTGACGTAAACATCAACATCATATTGTTCTTTAAAGCTTTGAGGACTCTGAAGAATAAGCTTTGAGCGACTTTCGATATCTCCTGCTATATAATAAGGTAATCCGCAGTTGGCAAAGGAAACATCAGGCCCAGCTTCCAGCATGGTTATTTGAGCATCTGGTGAAATTCGTCTTGCTTTAGCCGCTGCTGTTGCTCCTGCAGCAACCCCTCCGATGATTACAATCTTCTCCATATTAATATATTTTTTGCTTGTTTTTTACAATATTGTTGAACTCGGAGGCAAAACTAATGCCACAAAAAGTTTTGTTTTGTGCGTTTGGTCACATAAGGAGAGGCGTTAGGATAAGCTGAAATATTAAAGAGTACTTAATTCTTTAATATTCCGAGGTTCAGGGTTTCGAAACCCTGCTATTACTGAAGTGGTTAATAATACTCAATTAATTATTTCCGATGTCCATTCAGGACCGTTTTTACAGATTTTAATATTTTCCCCAAGAGATCCCTTCGCACGGTAGCGAAGTATATTTATTAAAAATTACAGAAGGTTAAAATAATGGTGAAATAACAACAAGTTATTTGGTTTAATTGTGTTGGGCTGCCCTTTGGGTGGCCCATTTTTATACATAAATGTTTTATAACATATTTTTTCTTCTTTCCGTGCAAGTTTTCTGCACGGAACGCCGCTATGTTTACTGTCGGCAATATTGATGATCTGGTGTTATCCTAATCAACATAAGGCCAATACGGCTTTTAACCCGATTGCATCAATCGTTAAAACATTGCAGATATAAATGGTGCATGGAGCTAATGCAAGTTAAACAGAGTTGCATAAAAGTGCCTCCCACGCACAATAACACGAAAATAAAAAACTCCACCTCTTTAAAGAAGTGGAGCCAATAATTATAAACAGTGGCGGGTGCTTTCGACAACAATCCCGCTACATAAACTTAAATACTATGAACGACTTAAAAAGTTTCGTTTTTGCCTTTATTTTAGGCAGTATGATGTTGAGTGGGTGTAAACGCCCATACATCAACGATTTTGAAGAATTACCAAAGTGCGTCTACACCAGCGACGAAAAGCTCAAGTTTTCAAAAGTTGAGCTGAAAGCACCCGGTAATGAGTTGTTGCATTACAACAACATTTACAATGGTTCAGTTACGAGCCTAAGAACCGTGCTTGGTAGCCATACTGAGCAAAGAGATTCGGAAATTAAGGTCTCCAGTAAGGTGTCTGGTGGGTGTGATGAAAAAGAAAGCCCTAATAACAAGTACAACAGAAACCATAACCTTGACAAGGTCGAATCCAAAGAACTGAAAGGTGTTACCGGTTATAAAAATGCCAAAAACGGCTTCCCGGAAGTAACGGTGGAAGTCACCTCAGGTCCTCATGTGGATGAGATGGGTAATGAAGGTACGGTGCTGTGGACGAAGAAGATGCCCGTGGCCAATCCTTATGCCTATGCCACCTTTGAGGCCGAAGGCAGGTTTATGATAACCAAACGTGCCATATCACAACCACTTATGATCTACAACAACGATCGATTTATTGAATACGTATACTAAACACTTTATAACATGAAAAAGATAATTCCTATTATAGTATTGGCGCTGATGGCTTTGGCCTGCAACAATCAAACGCCTGAGACCGAAAACAGGCATCAGGCAAGCACCAACCAGGTAACTGAAACACTGCTGGCAACAGAATCGTCCAATTACAGTAAAATATTCAATGAGGGGCCCCTTGCAGGTTATACAGGCATTAAGGAGAATCCACTGGCATCGTATGAAGTTATGCCGTTGTTGCACGAAGATGCAGAACAATTGAAATCGCAAAAAGTGGTGATGAAACTCTATGCCAATGGGGTGGAGCTAAGCAATGTTAACAGACTTAAATCAGCCAATGGTTTGGGCGATGCAGTCAATGACCTTTATGGAAAAAAGGTGAGGTTTACCCTTCGTAAAGAAGGCGCCCTAAAAAGCGGTGAAATGGAACAGGAAGAAAGCGTTGAAATGTACATACCTGAATTGGTTGAAATACTGTCTCCACCAATTCACACAGCACAGGAACTCTATCCGTTTTGCTACTACAAAGATTTTACCATAAAGTGGAACGCCGACAGCCAAAACGAACACGGGCTGGTGGTGCTGGTTGAATGGATGGGCACCATGTTATCGGATGAGGACGATTACCAGGAGTATGTACGAAATATAGATGTTATTAAGGATGATAATGGAGTAGCCGTACTCAATAACAAACTCTTTGAAAAGATACCTGAGCGGGCACTTTGTTATATTACTCTGCTACGAGGTAATATTGAAATGGTAGATATTGACGAGGTCAGCTACAGGGTACTGGGCGAATCGCATGCCGTACTACCCTGTGTATTGATACGTGAACTTAACTAATGCTAACAGCTGTGGTCATACTCTTGACCACAGCTTTTTTATTGATGCTATGCTAAAAAGAACAGTACTATTTATATTTATCAGCCATGCTGTTTTAACAGCGTGTACGAAACAAACCTACTCAACGCCAGAAGACAACTGCTACTTTAAAGGTGTGTTTAATAATGAAGCCATTGAGTTAAAATATAACGTAAATAAGGGTAT
>JAKSBD010000163.1 GCA_022361295.1 Bacteroidales bacterium | reverse complement strand
TAAAGATGGTAACCAATATCGTTTTAACCTGTTTGGTGTAGGTATTAATCCTCCGGTTGCAACAGTAGAACCCGCTGAAAATTCATTCAGCAATTTAAATCTTGGTGATGTTGTTAATGGTTCATTTACACTTCGCAATGATGGTGAATACCCATTGAAATACTATGTACCTAAATTTGCCGATGGCTCCAATCTCAATGAAAACACATCAGGCCTGATACACTTATTTGGATATGCTGCAGGACAAGTTGAAGGCGATGCCACAACCAATGCCTTTGAATGGATTGATATTTCAGCCAGTGGAACCGAAGTAGGCAATCAGTTTGCCAGCAACTCCAAAATAACCTATATCGATGCACCAATTGGTTTCGACTTCCCGTATTTTGAAGGCAAGGAAGATACGGTGTTTATTACCAAACAAGGTGCGCTAACTTTTTCCACTGAAGGCTGGTTTAACTCACAACCTGTAATGTATGGCAATGTCACTCAACCTGATAAGCTTATATGTGCTTACGGGCTGGAAATGGATTTATCAAAAGGCGGTGCCATCTATTACCAAAAATACCCAGACCGTTTTGTAACACAATATGATAATATACAGGCTATATACCTGAATGATCAGTATATAGCACAGTATACCTCTGTAACATTCCAGATAGTGCTGTTTATCAACGGCGACATTGAAATCTATTACAAAGATATGGGCTCCATTCCATTTGGTGAAACAGCCATTATGGGTTACCGAAACAGTATGCAGATTTCTATCTATGATGAAACAATTGAAGATGGCATCTTATTAAATGGTTTTATCGCCCCACAATCCGTCTTTGAGATGAGTGATCGCCTGAAGGAAGATATGCCGCCAACAACGGGCTATATGATGTATTTCCGTTACCCCGGATTGGGTTCTGTGCAAAGTGTGACAAATCCTTATGGTACTCTACAGGTAGGTGAAAGTGTGGACTTGGATTATGTGGTGGATACCAAAGATTTATATGTCAGCAACTTTATCGAACGCATTAATGTTATCAGCAACGATCCTTATAATAATCCTGCTGTACACAATATCAACCTTAATATTGTATCAGGTGGAGAAGTGGATTACCAATACAATGTTGAAACAATTGATTTTGCCAATGTTTTCCAGCGTGATAAGGTTACCCGCACTTTTGCCATCACAAACAAAGGCAAAGCCATTGGTACTATTGAAAACATCAGCTTTAAAAACGGTAACTATACTGCTGAAGGTTATTTACCGGTAGAATTAAAACCAAATTCTCGCGTGG
>JAKSBD010000164.1 GCA_022361295.1 Bacteroidales bacterium | reverse complement strand
TCTCACCTCTCACTTCTCACCTCTCACTCCCAAACAATGCCAACTGCTCTTCTCCTACAGTTACAATTTCAGAAGGTGCATAACGATTGGTTGGCAGTATATTGTATCGATCTGACAGATGCTTAAATGCATTCATGGCAATCTCCACACGGTTATTATCTGCTGAAATATGCGATAAGAAGATGGTCTTTAACCTCGAATCTGTCACATGCTCAACCAACTCTACCGCCTGCCTGTTGCTTAAGTGACCATGGTCGGACTTAACACGTTGCTTCAGGTAATAGGGATACGGACCTTCATCGAGCAACTGTTCATCATAGTTGCTTTCCAAAAACACAATATCACATTGAGCCAAATGTGCTTTCGTTTCATCACAGGCAACACCAATATCCGTCATCACCCCTATTTGCTGTCCTTCAACCTCCACCCTAAAGCTTGTGGGATCAATGGCATCATGCTTTTTACTGAATGAATGCACAACAAAAGCACCAACTTTTACTGAATCTCCGGCATTAAACACATGTGCCGACTGAGGATGATAATTGCGATGGGCCTTTTGCAGTGTATCGCGCGTAAGGTAAGCCTCAATACCATGCAAATCACACAATACACGTAATCCTTTAATATGATCACTGTGTTCATGGGAGATAAATACCGCCTTCACCCTTGATATATCGAGGCGCAATTCTTTCATCCGCTTCATAATCTGACGACGCGATATTCCAGCATCCACCAGAATTGCTTCCTTCTCAGTTCCTATATAATAACAGTTGCCATTACTGCCTGAGGCAATGGCGCATACCTTAATCATTCATTATATCTTTTAGCTGTTTATAGCCAACAGCCTGTTTAATTTTCTATTTACAAGCTTGAATATACAAATAGTCAAATCCTATCTATAACTCACACCTCACATCCAAAACCTCTCCACTTCGTTCCCTTCTGCAAATCGCTCAAGCAATGCCAGTGCTTCATCCAGTGCTGTATTGATCGGTTCTTTGCCTTCAAAACCAATGATAATCATCAAAAATTGAGCGGTATCATCTGTCACCATGGTTCTGGTTGAATCGCTGGTTGGATTACCAAAGGCACCCCTTGCATCACGGAATACTGGAAGTTTTTCAATGTTGACGTCTCCCCTTCCAATGCCCTGGTAGGGTTCATTCTCCTCTCCAATGCCCATAGATACTTCGCCTTCAATAGCTTTATAATTATAGCCACAGATGGAAAATCCGGTTTTAACTGATGTTAAATTCAGTATATCCACCACGTTATTGATATGGTACAACCCTTTGCCATTGGCTACCCTGCGCAATAAAGCCTCTGCTGCAGGACGATACCTGTTAGGATCTTTACCAAGGGCACGATAGGCATTTTTATTGGCCTTTACAGTTGACATCTCACGGATACTCTCGGGCGTGTGAACCGACTCAAGCTTCTTAACCTCATCATCCAGCAGTGATAGTAAGTCGGCCTGCGGTTCATTGACTTTAACATCAACAATAAAACCGCCTAGGATTAACCCGGGTAAGGTTTCTTTTAACTTAGCATCTATTGTAATCTTCATAAGCAATATTTAGGCTACACAAAATAAACACTTTTTAGTGAGAGTTACGATTTCTCCTGAATCTCTTTGGTACTTATTGCAGTCAGCTTGCAGTCAGCTTGCAGTCACACTCGACCCTGATTCGAAATTTGTTCGGAAGCACTTCGGTAATTCTTCGGCATACGCGTAGGTTGAACAATTACCGAAGCAATGTCATTTTTGGTAGCTTTTTGGGTCGGAAAACAACTATTTCAAGCTTTTTTAATACAAAAACTGCTGTTTTTTATCAAAACACCCTGTTTCTCTATCGTTTCGGTGTATATGAACTGGGAGTTTTTCATCCATAAAACACACCATACCACTGTATAACTGACACTTAAGCAAAAATCCAAATTACAATGCAATCACTGTCATTTCGCTATGTGAAAAATTACAGTACTTTAGCCGGAAATATTCAGACTATGTCAAGACCTCAAAATATAAAAGCCGTATTTTTCGACATGGATGGTGTACTGTATGACTCCATGCCCAACCATGAATACACCTGGATTCACAGTCTTAAAGAATATGGCATTGACTTTCCGGCCGAAGAAGCCTATATGAATGAAGGCAGAACAGGCTTTTCAACCATTCGCATTGCTTTTGAAAAGTACTTGGACAGGTCACCCAGTCGCGAAGAGGAGAAAGCCGTTTATGCCCTGAAAACCAAGCTGATGGCAGAGCGCCCCAAAGCACCTGTTCTACCTAAGATGCAAGAATTGATTAAGGTATTGAGACAAGAAGGCATACAGGTTTTTGTGGTTACCGGTTCGAGACAGCCATCTCTTGTTGAAAAGCTAAGTGCGCACTTTGAAGTTGAAGCATCTAACATTGTTAGCGGTGCAGATGTTAAGCAGGGCAAACCACACCCGGAGCCATACCTGATTGCCCATGAGCGTTGCGGTTTGCCGAAAGAAAACTGTGTAGTGGTTGAAAATGCTCCTATGGGCGTTGAATCGGCTAAAGCAGCAGGCATTTATACCATTGCGGTTAATACAGGTAAACTGGCAGACAAAGTACTGACCAATGCAGGTGCTGATGAGCTATTTGCTGATACGAAGACATTATTTAAATCTTTTTGTTAATAACCAATGGATGATTTGAGCATCAAAACACAGCTTGTGGATGAACTCAGCTTAATAATTGAAGCTAAAATAAAAGACATTAAAGCCACTATGTCTGACATCTCTGAGTCCATGAAAAACGACACTAAAAGCAGCGCTGGCGATAAGTTTGAAACCGGCCGCGAGATGATGCAGATTGAATTGAGTAAACAACAGGCTCAACTCAATAAGCAGTTAGAGTTAAAAAAAGATCTGTCGCAAATTAATCTCAACAAAACATATACAGCGGTGGAATTTGGCAGCCTGGTATGTACCAATAAAGGAATCTATTTCATGGTGTTTGCACATGGTAAACTTAAGCTCGACCATAAAGATTACTTCATATTATCCATGGCTTCGCCAATTGGACAGGCGTTAAAGGGGGCAAAGGAAGGAGATACCATCTCTTTCAACCAGCAAGCTTTTAAGATTGAGAAGACATTGTAAATGTGGTAAGTTTATAAAGTTGAGGAGTTGAAGACCGTGATATTTATAGGGGCGTTAGCCCTGAAATTATTTGATACACGAATTAAAACGCAAAGGCTATCTAATTTTAAACCTATATCTTCTCTTGTTTCAATTGATGAACGATACTATTTTTAGTAACAAGTTCACCCCATTCAGGGATAATAGTGTATGATATGAATTGCCACCGGTTTCAACGGTGGTTAATCACATTTAGTTCCTTCGGGACAGCCCCGTAACCCGACATTAAATTACTCAGGTATATAAATAATCTCACCATTGTCAAGCTGGTAGGCTACACCCACACGCTTTCCTTTATTACCTGATGACAAGCTTTCATCTGATGCTTTATAGGTATCAATCTTCTCTCCCTCTTTTGTGATTATTTCCATGTTTTCCTTTCCCGGATTCTTTACCATGGTAAAATCTTCTTTAGAAAACATCTCTGTCATTTTATAACGAGCCACCAGGGCCACCATAAGGGCCAGGGCAAAAACCATAGCCACATCAAACAGGTTGGAAACTGTTGCCATTGGGTCAATTTCTTCTTCTTGTAAAAAACGCTTTGAACGACGCATAGTATAATTGTTAATTTGCAAAACTGATAAACTGTCGATGCCGATAGTTATTGAAAGTTGAAAGAGTTGAGGACTTTAGCAGTTGAAGAGTTGAATTGTTAATTACCCTGACTATCTAACTGTTTTTTAGTGCCCGGTGCATAGTACATAGTAACTATAGCCTCTAAACGGTCGATGTGCTAAATTGATGATTTGTGGATTTGAAACGGGAATCGGGAACCTATTTTTTCTTTAGCAGTTCCACCACAAATTCCAGGTTATTTATATCAGCGGCGAACCATCGACGTTTAACCTGCAGTACGATAAATCCAACAGCACCAATTAACAAGCCAATAACCGTTGTAGCAAATGCCACCTGCATATTACTTGCCATTGAAGCGATATCTCCTGATGCCAGACCGACCAGTGCAGGCCCCATGGGTATCAAAGTGCCCATTAATCCTAGTATAGGTCCAAGTTTTGCCAGCGTTTGAGCACCGGCAATATCTTTCTGACACATAATTTCAAAGTCGTTGAGAACTTTTTCGTAATACACTTCTTCGGGTAGACTCCTCAAGAGCTTTTTTGTATATATCGTGCTTAACAACTTACCTGAGTCGGGTGCATTATCAAGCTCGGTTCTGACATTTTCATGTGTTAATCCATCAAATACACTGCGCATTTGCTTATTCACCTTCAGCTTTTGAATGTACATGCTGTAAAAAGTACCGATAAGAATAACAGCACGTCCAAAAAATAAGAGTAACAGCACAATCACAGGCACCAATAGTCCTGTTGAAATCCAGTATAAAATTTTCGTTATTTCTTCCATTTGTATAATTGTTGATTCACCAGTGGGGTGTTATTAGTTTAAAGTTTATGAGTTGAAGGGATGATTTAATTTTTTAAACGCTTCATCCTGATCTGATACCAGAATACACCGGAAATAATACCACAGACTATAACCGTCAGCAGCACCAGCAATGGCAGTAAAGAAAGCTCCTGAACGGCCGTGTTCACAGGTAAACGCAGCATAAGTACCGACAAGATGATGCCACCTGTCAACTGAATCAAATGCACTATAAATTTCATTTCCAGCCGAAGGTCAAACTCAGGTATCAGGGTCTTGAATCCTAATCCAATCAGCCAGATAAGTATCATGGCGAAAATGGCCACAGAAAAAGCAATCAGCCTGAAATCGACACCATGTACCTGCAAAAAGAGAATGCTTTCTAAATAGAACAAGGCCGGAAATATGATTAAGCCGGGCAAATAAACAGTATATCTGAAGAACTTTTTCACTGGCTCCCTATAATGATCCCTAATCATATAAATACTAACCAGTAACCCTCCAATGGCTTCAATAACCTGTAACACCGTAAAGTCCATCATTACGCCAGTATCGGTCAGGGTAGCTCTGAAAGCCTTATAACTTTGTTCAATGGCAAGGTGGTGCATAAAATAAACAAATAGCGCCACGATTACTAACCAGGACCAATGCAGCCGGGAATTGCGAAACAGTTGCAGCTGAATGGCAAAGGATACAATGGCTAATATGAATAGTATTATTACAAGTGTTTGCATGATGTTTAAATGATGACCGGAAATGACAGGCTCGTGACCAGCTACAACCCGACCTCGTTTATAATTAACTGTTAATTGAGCAAAGTGTCGCCTGTTGTTACAAGGTCAACACCATGCTCAATATTTTTATTTCCTTCTTCTTCGTATAAACAGGATAACAAGCATCAACAATACCAGTGCGATGCCTCCAACGGTCTTCATATCAAAATGCATCGTTAAATCCTGCTGCTCCTGCGGATTGATTTTTTCATCCTTCCTGAGCACCATATTTTCCTCTGAAGCTACCTTCTTTGATTCACGAACATTATCAATCTGTTTCGAATAAGCCTGCTGCATTTCTGCCGGTAATTGTTCACTGATGAATGCACGTAGTTTGGCGTTATCACATACAAACCCACTGCAACCGGCTTCATGTTTTTCCAGCAATTGAGCATGTAAATCACTCATGGCTTTGACTTGTTGCGGTGTGGCCTTCCACATGCCCTTTCGAACTGTTTCCAGCATTACTGCGGTCATTTCCTGCAAAGCATATGGATTTTCTCTTTCAAAGAAATCCTGCACATCCAGATTGAGCTTATCATCAACATACACATCATATAAATCGTTCCAGAGGCGCTCTTCTACAACAGAAGGTTTCATCACATTCCATCCAAAGGTATTACGGAATGTCTCAGCAAAAACATCGGCTGATGAAGCCCCCCCTTTCATGTGTTCTTTAATGTATCGTTCATTGAGCAATGTGGTACGACTCTCTACACCAATGGCCTCTTTCAGTCCCTGAATGCGTGGATTTGATGCATTTCTGAAATCATTGAAGTACGATTCGGCGTCATTACCTGTAACCTCATGAATAGCCAGGTTAAGACCTCCCATAAATTCATATACATGATCAAGACTAAGAGCCCCCCATGTGTTACTCTGTCGAGGCTGAACAACGGCTTCAGTATTAAGCAGTGCGGCTTCAAATACGCCTTCATTAAACTCGCCCCAGGCTTCTTCATTACCGTAGAAAGCCCCCATATTATTGATATAGGTTTGTGCCACCACTGAAGTACTGTCCCAACGATCGCTGGCTTCCACCATGCCCATAATGGATGCACCGTAGTTACCATTGACACCACCAAAAATACGTTGTGCTGCAAAGGCACGGGCCTGTTTAGGCGAAAATCCCTTTTCAATCAGGTGTTTCTCGGCATCGGCAATACCTTTGGATACAAAATTGTTTTCCTTGCCTGCCTCAGCAGCCATAACAATGGCACGATTAATAACCGCTAAGCGTGAAGCTGCCAAATCGCGCAACTGACCCGACGTTTGAATAACTACATCAATACGCGGACGTCCCAGTTCCTCTTCATTCATCAAACGAATATCATTCATCTTACCACGTGGGGTCCAAACAGGCTCAACACCCAGTAAATACAGTATTTGTGCTATGGTCGTTCCTTCCGATTCTATAAAGGCACTTGACCATAAAGTGAAACTTACTTTTTGCGGATAGGTACCATGTTTTGTCATATAGTCGTTCAGGAGGTCATCCCCCAGTTTCATACCCACTTTCCATGCTTCTTTGGTTGGCGTGTTCTCGGTATTGACAGAATACAGGTTACGACCTGTTGGCACAGTTTCCGGAACGGCAACCGGGTCACCACCAGGCGTCGGTGGTGTAAAACCACCATTCAGAGCGTTGACAATACTTTCAAATTCCTGTTGCGGGCTATAGGCCAGCTCTGCCTTTTTACTCAATATTGATTTTAAAGTAGCATTAACATTAAACACCGCCATGGCAAATGCTTTCTCTTTAGGGTCGCCTGTCTCTTTCATTTGTGAAGCTCCCGAATGTCCATCTACTTTAGGCTTCTCAGCTTTCTTCCCATCTTTTGGGGCTCCGTGGGCATGAGCTGTATGTTGTTTGGGAGCAGTACCGGCATGAGCATGTCCTTTTGCATCTGCAGACTTACCGGCTTTCGTTTTTGACATGGTTCCATGCGGGTGGCCACCATGAGACGACGCTTTCTTATTGGCATCCTCCTGCAGTTTTTTCCAGGCCAAAGCGCGTTTAAGATCGGCTTTAGCAATCAACTGGTTATACATGGCTTTGGTTTGACCTGTTTGAAGTACCTGCTTCACATAAGCCTCACTTGGTGAGATATACTGCTGGCGTACCCATTGCTTATCACGCAGTTGCTCACGCGTCACCCTGCCTGCCAATACATCTACTTCTGCCAGGTTGTAAGCCAGCTCGTCGTTATGCATCATCAATATGGTTTCATTCAGCTTTTCAGCAGAATAAGGTACACCCATTGTATAGAGTCCACCGGTAATTTTTTCATGTGATAACTCTTCCACGAAATTCTGGATTCGTATCATCTCCTCATCAGTATAAGCCTTTCCTGGTATACTATCGAGGCCTAATTCATTGTGCATGCCTTTTTCAATGATGATTTCTTTCACCGATAAAGCATATTCTGTTTTAAGCGCTCCTTTTGCCTGCGTGTATTGATTTAACTTGCCTGACAGAATCTGCATTTTTTGCATGGCCCTGGCCTTCATAAAAGGAGGTGTCAGGTAGGTTTGTGTCGATGCATAACTGCGTCGTTTGGCAATCATTCCCTCACCAACATTGGAAATAGTATAGACATATGTGTGCGGAGCTGTACCAATTAAAGGATCAGTCCAGTCATAATCCGACAAAGCAATTTGCTTACCCGGTGTAAATTCAAGGCTGCCATGTGTACCGAAATGCATAACTGCATCGGCCTTAAACCCTTTCTGAATCCATAAATAGGGTGCTATATACGTGTGAGGTGGTGCTACTTTGGCTCCATGTACCAATTGAAAGGTATTATCACCAAGTCCTGGCATTTGCTGTGGCAAGAGCACCACATTACCAAAGCTGACACGTGCAACAGCAATGTATTCCTTACCATCTTTATATACATCCATGTACGATCCCGGCGCTTTACCATAGCGCTCAACAACATTCTGCATCAACTCAGCAGGTAATACATCTGCAGCCCACTGCCTGTAATTTTCAACCGATACCAACTCGGGTTCACCCGTTGCCAGGTAATCATCAAAAGCTCCTTCGGCATATGGCCCCAGCACCGGCCCTTTGGTCATTATTTCTTTTTCAAAAGATGGATAATCGGCCGGTAGATTTCCAAGGTCATATCCTTCCTTCTTAAGGTGTAACAACATATTATGTAATGAAGGTAACACCTCCATATTAGCGGCTGTCAAGGCATTCTTTCCCGGTCCTTTAAAATAAACAACAGCCAGTTTCTTATCCTTATTGGGCATAAGCTGCAAATTAAGGTAGTTGCTAACCATTTGCCCGAATTTTTTCATACGCTCCGGAATGGCCTTGAAAATAAGGAAACCTTTATCGTCTTCTTCCTGTGCAATACAGGCATATGGTACAATACCTCCATCAAATTCAGGCATGGTCACACTCTGACTCAACAAGCCACCAACCATACCCTGTCGGTCTTTTAACCAGTCATCGTCTCTCTGATGAACTGTAATTGGACACAGTACCGGTACATTTTGCTTTTTTAGCCAGGCAGCAATCTTTTGGGATGACCCTCCCATGGATAAGCGCCCGTGTGGCATATAGATAATCAGGTCGGGGTTAATTTCTTTCATATAATCGAGGCGGCCTCTGAACCCGGATATGGGATATAAATTGATATCCCGCCCCTGCATTTCTTCGATCAGGCTATTGAGGTGATCGCGATTGGCAATAAACGGTCCTGGTATACTGGTAAAAAAGATAACCTTCTTGCGTCCATCCTTATGGAAGCCATTTTCTTTGGCATAAGCTTCAAAATCGGCCACTTTCTCGAAAGCTATATCTTCATCAACATGAAATAAGACATCCGATGATACTTCAAGGGGTGCATCGGGTGTTTCAACAAAATATGTCTTCTGCCCTACTTCTGCCCGGATGTAACGTAATAGATTGGCATAGTTTTTATTTCCTCCGTTATCGAGGTATTCCTTTATGGTTGTTTTAACGCTGTCTTCCAGGTTGGTTAATGCAAGGCCTTTTGTTGTGGAAGATTGCAGGTAGATGCCTGTTCCTTTTTCGCCAACAGTCTTGATGTATTCTTCTTGCCCGGCTGTCAATTTAAGCCCCATACCGAAGATCAGCATCATATCATACCGCTCCAGTTTTTTTGCCTCGTTTTCGTCCTCAAAAATATCTATATCAATAAAATGTGTATCGACCGAGCGGGCTATTTTGGTGGCCATAAACTCGGGGTAGTTTATCAGTGCCACTTTGGTGGGTGCCAGCCATTTGCTCCAGGCTGTGTAGCTGATTCCAATTACTACAACAGCCATTATCAGAGCTATCAGGTATTTTTTATTCATTGGTTATCCTTGTTTTATACAATACTCTTTCGGTAGTAGCAGTATTGAATGACTTATATATTAAATTTCTCAGGATAGTTGTTCATTAGTAAAATTGGGGCTGGTAATGGTTGGTATAAATCCCTGCTAAGCATTAGCGCTTAACAGGGAACGGGAAAACACTAAGTGATTAGTGTATGAAATTATTTGTATTCTTTAATTTTCAGGTAGTGTTTCAGCTACTAAAGCATACTCAACTTTAATAATACGCTCAGCCGTTGTCTCACCATAGAAACTGATAACACGCAATTTATAGTGATCGCCATTGGCCATTTTGATAATGAAGAACTTGTTGGTATTTACATTGTATTGAAATGTTGCAAAATCAAGTTTTTTCCAATCCGAACCAATGGTTTCAATATCGTCACTATAACTTAAGCCTTCCACGTCACTGATGATCAGGTTAGCAAATGCCTCTGAAATGGCATTGATATCAGTACTTTCTTCATACATGATCTCGGCTACCTTCATACCAGCTTCCATATTCAACAGTATACCCGTCATATCGTATCCTGTTGAAGTACCGTCACCGGATTGGGTTGTTCCATGGTACTTTGTAAAAAGTAAGTCCCAGCCTTCGATTTCTGATGTTTTATTGACGACATAACCTTCAGGCACCTCCATATCATTGCCCGCATAGTCAAAAACATTGAACTGAGTCCAGCTATCGGTGTCCAATTCTCCCAATGCCAACGCTTCAGAATTACCAAAGGCAAAATACGTTTGCTGTGCATAGGTTGAAATCGGATAACCATCAGGATGCATTGTTGAGCTATATTTCAAATCCGCTTCAAAGGTTTTCATACCATAATCTTTCACTTCGATTTTTTCATCGTCGTCACATGATGTAAAACCCATGCCCATTGTGGCCATTGCAAATGCGAATAATAACTTTTTCATGATTGTAATTATTTAATTATTTGTTACTTATTATTTGATTGATTGAATTTGTAAGTCAGGTTAATGAAGAATGAGCGTCCATAAGCCACAGGTAAGTTTCCTCCTCCTGAATGTGCTCCGCCACCTGCGCCCATGCGATTGACCGTTGTGACATCAAACAGGTTTTTAGCACCTGCTGTCAGTTGTAATTTTCGTTTAAAGAAGTGTTTGCTTAATGAGGCATTCATCGTGTGGAAAGCGTCCTGGTGCCCTTCTTTGATCTGTCCTTCTGAATCGGTAAAAAAGTAAGGTAGCTCACCGTTGTACTTGTAATCAAGAGCCAGTATAATTTTTGTTTTTGATTCTGTCCAGTTAACACCGGCAAAAAAATCGTGCGTCAGATTAAACTTATTGGATCCGTTCTCTTTTGTGTAGCTGTTATAGCGGCCGGTAAGTCCATATCCTACCTTTAATCTAAGGTCATTTTTATAGCTATAATTCAATTCAATACCGCCGCCAGCTGTCTCTGATTCGCTCACATTCTCATAAATGTATCTGGTACTGTTCTCATCCTGAATTAAAGCAATCATATTCTCAACATCGTTATAATAAGCCGATGCATTGAAACGCCAGCTATGAATATCTTTCTGCAAGGTATAATCAATAGAGGTGTTGTAGTTATATGATGACTCAGCTTCCAGATCCGGATTACCGAATATTTCGTGATTGGAATCAACAAATTCGTAATACAATTCTTTAACACTTGGAGCCCTGAATCCTTTGGCAAGGGAAAAACGCCAGTTAAACCCATTGCCCGGTCGCCATAATGCATTTATTGAATAAACCAGAGGTGCATTGTATTCAGTATTATATGCATATCGCAGGCCCGGTTGTATTTCCAGCTTATCTGTCAAATTATAATTCACATTCAGAAAAACAGCATAATCGCCTATACTCTGTTCTTCCCCGGCTATGCGAGGCCCTTCCATGGATTCAACATTAATATCTGCTCCACTCTGAAAGGATAACACACCAGGCACAATGGCCTGACTATAAATAGCACGCATGAGTTTTTGCCGGGCTTTTTGAGTCGTTTCCTTCTCACCCCATATTTCATCCAGAGTGGTTAAATCTTTGGTTAGTTTTTGCGAAGAACGATCATATAAATTATATGAACTCACCACATTTAGCGAGTTATACTTGTTCCAGCTTTTGATTAAACCAACGCTAAAATCATACCGGTCGGTATAGTAGTATGTATCATATACTTTAGTGCCTGATAAGTTGCTTTTATTATGCAATTCATCACTATACAAACCAAAACGGGCATTAAGCTGCCAATCGTTTTTATTAAATACATAATTGGTATTTAAACGATACTGGTTCTTAGGTTTCCAGTCCATTTGCCTTGAGCTTTCATCGAAATCCACGCCTGAAAAATATTCATAGCCGCCTTCGGCTGAGACTGTATGTGCTCCTATCTTTCTGGCGATACCTGCATTACCGGTGTATCGTCCTGCACTTTCAGTAAAGACATTGGCATGTCCGCTTAATTCGTGGTAATAATTGTTTTTGGTAATAATATTAATGGTTCCGGCCAGGGCATTATTTCCATATACCACCGACATGGGCCCTTCAATTACTTCTATTTGTTTGACATTGGCCATATTAATCTGGCTTAGATCCACATTACCATCTAATCGACCGATCACCGGTACACCATCGATCATAATTTTCACATTCTGACCACTCATGCCCATCATCTCAATCTGGCTGCCCAATACCAGGTCGGTGGACATGCGAATATTAGCCTGTGTCAGCAATACTTCAGATAGGTTAACCGCGCCTGACTGACGTATATTTTCTTCTCCGATGACTTTAACCTTGTATATTGAACTATCAACCGGAGTTGGCACACTGGAGCCTGTTATGACAACCTGATCTATATTAAATACATCCGCCTTTAGCGGAATAACGGCACCATCATTAATATCGTTTAATTGAAGGTAGGTGGTTACATAGCCTATGGAAGAAATAGCAACTTTTCCTGCTTTTGATTTACTGTAAAGTAAGGTGGCTTTCCCTTCGACATCTGACACCGCATATACTTTCCGTCCATCGGCCAGCTCAACACATATATGAGCACCAACCAACGGCTCTTTGTCTGCCGGATCAATCAATTGGATAGAGCATTTGTTGGCAAGTGGTGCCGGATCAAGGTCGGCCTGGGCATTAACATATATTCCTGTCAGATAAAATATAATTACCGGTAATATCTGCCTGAAAATGGTATTGGAGCAATAGTGCATCTGTTTATTTAATTTGTTCGTTGTGAGGTCTACTTCAATTGACGGAACAAAATTAGATGGCTGTTAGAGGTTCAACAATCCCAAAAAATTGGGAAATATCACAATAATGAAAAGAGCCTTTTATAACATAATACTATAACTCCTCACTTAAAGTTAACGTTTTAAGACTATATATCCCCACTAATGAGTAACCATTAATTGGGGTAAGCACTAATATGAAAAATATAGATTTGTAAGGTTTAATAGTGGTTTGTTGAACATTTTAGCTCAATAAACATTAATAACCTTGAAAAGAATAGACAATACACAGTTATGAAACCATTTTCAACTATTTTATTAATTGCGGGTTTGCTAATTCTCAGCGCTTTTAAACCCGGTAAAGCGGCATACAAACTTTACAACTCTAAAGGCAAGGAAATCAAATATGATAAAATGATAAAAAGCCTTAATGAGACAGATATTGTACTCTTTGGCGAATACCATAACAATCCTATTTCACATTGGCTCGAGCTGGAGGTGACCAAATCATTGTATTCTGCAAATAACGGACATCTGGTTATGGGTGCCGAAATGTTTGAGGCCGACAATCAGCTTATTATTGACGAATATATGAATGACATTATATCTGTTAAGAAGTTTGAAGCTGAATGCCGCTTATGGAGGAATTATGATACCGATTATGAGCCACTGATCCGGTTTGCCAAAGACTCGGCTATTCATTTTGTAGCGAGTAATATTCCACGTCGCTATGCGTCGGTTGTGCACAAAAAGGGCATTGAGAAGCTGGATGAGCTCAGCGACCTGGCCAAAACATACATTGCCCCGCTACCCATACAATTTGATCCTGATTCAGTTCTTATTGCTAAAATGGGTGGTATGATGGGTAAAAGTCCACTTCCCATTGCTAAAGCTCAGGCTATTAAGGATGCAACCATGGCCTACTTCATCACTGAAAATCTAAAGGATGGCCATGTTTTTATCCACTTTAACGGCAGCTTTCATTCAGATGATGATGGAGGAATCAGAAAGTACCTGCAGATTTACAAGCCTGGCATTGATGTGAAAACCATAACAACCGTTTCGCAGGATGACATTGAAAATTTAGATGAAGCTTATATTGGTAAAGCTGATTATATCATATGTGTACCCTCTGATATGACAAAGACATATGTGGGGATGTGAGATTTTGGATCGATGATTTATGATGGATGATTTATGATGTGGGGATGTGAGATTTTGGATCGATTAATAAAGTAAAGTTGAATTGCTAAGCTGTAAATA
>JAKSBD010000165.1 GCA_022361295.1 Bacteroidales bacterium | reverse complement strand
GGTTGAATCCGTCGTTGTATCGATAATTATGGTACCAAGGATTACTCCATGTAGGGAATGCATAGGCATAGTCGCCATCAACATACACATTCCAGTCCCAATAGTTAAAATAAACCATATCATTATATAGGGGAGACCAATAGGGAATGCCGTTAAATGGGCCATGAAACTTAATCAGGCGTTCGGCGTAATCCTGATCCATTGATGAGCCGTCGAAACCATCTACCCAATAACCGGTTTCTTCATTGTAATAAACCAAAGTGTCCATTTGTGAAATGGAGTCGTTACTTAGCAAACCAAGGTAGTCGGATTGAATTTGTGAGAAATTTCTATTGTCCTCAACTGCCAGTTCCGATTTATTGTATTCGCTCTTAAGTTGGTTGAACTCTTTTCGATCCTCTTTTTTTAGCTCTTTGCTTTGTTCAATTGGTGCATATGAATCATCAACAACAACTGGTTTGCTCTTGGGCGTGTAATACAGGTCATCGTCATAATAACTGCTGTCAACCCACTGAGAAGAACTACATCCACTTAAAAGTAGAATTATAAATAAGCCGAAAATTGTATAGGTTTTCATCACTAATCCTCCGGATTTATATGGTTTATATCTGCATAGAAAATAGCAAAAAGCGTGCCGTAGTATTAAAAAATGTAAAAATATTTCAAAAAAACATTAATACTTTTCGTGGAACTGGGTTAAGCAGGTAATTGTGGTGTGCAATATTAAAAAATCGCCTGTTTCGACCTAATGAATTGCTTTAAATTTTCTTATTTTTGTGCCTCTTGTAAAGAAACGGATACAAATTAAGAATAAGAAAATGGCAAAAGTTTTAACGCCTAGGAGTGAAAGTTATTCACAGTGGTACAATGATCTTGTACTTAAAGCAGATTTAGCTGAAAATTCAGCTGTACGTGGATGTATGGTAATTAAACCTTATGGTTATGCCATATGGGAAAAAATGCAAAGTGTTTTAGACCGTATGTTTAAAGATACGGGTCATGAAAATGCTTATTTCCCGCTTTTTATTCCCAAGTCTTTCTTTAGTAAAGAAGCAGATCATGTTGAAGGTTTTGCCAAAGAGTGCGCTGTTGTTACGCACTATCGATTAATGAATGATCCTGATGGGAATGGAGTAGTAGTTGATCCGGAAGCAAAGCTGGAAGAAGAATTAATTGTTCGTCCAACTTCTGAGACTATTATTTGGAATACGTATAAAAACTGGATTCAATCATACCGTGATCTGCCGATTAAATGTAATCAGTGGGCGAATGTAGTGCGTTGGGAAATGCGTACACGCCTGTTCCTGCGTACAGCTGAGTTCCTGTGGCAAGAAGGTCATACGGCTCATTCAACCAAACAGGAGGCCATTGAAGAGACTGAAACAATGATTAATGTATATGGCGATTTTGCTGAGAAGTTTATGGCGGTGCCGGTTGTTAAAGGTATCAAGTCAGCTAATGAGCGTTTTGCCGGTGCACTTGAAACATATACCATTGAAGCCTTAATGCAGGATGGTAAAGCATTGCAATCGGGTACTTCACACTTTTTAGGACAGAATTTTGCCAAAGCATTTGATGTGAAATTTGCCAATAAAGAGGGTAAAGAGGATTATGTTTGGGCTACATCATGGGGCGTTTCAACTCGTTTAATGGGAGCCCTAATTATGGCTCACTCAGATGACAATGGTTTGGTACTGCCTCCAAAATTAGCACCTATTCAGGTGGTTATTGTACCTATTTTCCGCAAGCCTGAAGAGTTGGCTAAAATTAAGGAAGCCGCAAGCGGACTTATCTCAAAACTAAGAGATAAAGGTATTGAGGTTAAATTTGACGATAACGACAATAGGAAGCCAGGCTGGAAATTTGCCGAGTATGAATTGAAAGGTGTGCCGGTTCGTTTAGGATTAGGGCCTCGCGATTTGGAAAACGGAACTGTTGAAGTGGCACGTCGTGATACTTTAACTAAAGAAGTGGTGCAGTTCGACGGAGTTGATGAACACATTATTAAGTTGCTGGATGATATTCAGGAGAATATTTTCAAAAAGGCATTGGACTTCAGGGCTGAGAGTACTGTGTCGGTAGATACTTACGAAGAGTTTAAGGCGCAACTGGACAAAGGTGGCTTTATTATGGCTCACTGGGACGGAACGCCTGAGACGGAGCAGAAAATAAAAGACGAAACAAAAGCGACTATTCGTTGTATTCCTTTAGATCAACCCGATGAAGATGGTGTATGTATCTATTCGGGTCAGCCATCTACGAAGCGCGTAATGTTTGCCAGAGCGTATTAAAAAACATGATATAATTTAAGAAAGGGGAGACCATGATAAAGGTTTCCCTTTTTTTATGCGAAAAAACTTAAATTAGCCTCTCAACTAAGTTTAACTAAAAGCACTTTGTATGATTAACGAAGAAATCAAAAAAGGAATTGTAAATATTCTGCAGTCTAAGGCAGTTGTTAAGCAGGATGTATTTGAGTCAACTAAAAAGAATTTTGATTTGCTAAAAGAAGTGCTTAAAAAGGTACAGGAAGAATATAATTTTCAGCTGGGGGAAGGTGATAAGAGAATACACTTGTTGTTTGAAGATAAGGGTGAATTTGTATCTCAACTAAAAGTGGCTGGTGATGTATTAGTTTTTCATATGCATACCAATACCTTTGAATTTGACCGTGACCATGAGGTTTGGAAAAGTGACTATGTGAAGGAGAATGAGAACAACTCATACTGTGGCGTTGTTAACATCTACAACTTCCTGCACGATTCATTCAGATATAATAGAGAAAATGATGCAGGCTATTTAATTGCCCGTATTTTCATTAATAAAGAAGGACATTACTTTGTCGAAGGAAAGCGACAAAAAGGAACAGGTATAAATCATTTTGGCACATCCATAATAAATGCAGACAATTGGCAAAATATTATTGAAACAGCCATCTTGTACTCTTTGGAATTTGATTTGTTAGTACCGCCTTATGATGATGTGAAGATTATTTCAATGATGCAGATGAATGGAGAAATATTAAGCTCGAAGATGCAAACAGGTAAGCGTTTGGGCTTTGTGTATAATGCAGATGATGTGAAGCAATAGGTACTCATGCTTCATCTCAGAATAGGTAATTTGAATAATAATTTAAATAGCTATCAGTTTAGAATATATGGAACAAGTATTAGATCGATTTTTAAAATATGTGGTTGTTGATACTCAGTCGGATACCGATACTGGCTTAACGCCATCAACACCCGGGCAAATGGTATTTGCAGAAACCCTGGCCGAAGAATTAAAGGCGATTGGTCTTGAGGAGGTAAGCTTGGATGAAAACGGTTATGTGATGGCAACAGTGCCGGCCACTACTGATAAAGAGGTGCCGGTTATTGGCTTTGTTGCACATATGGATACCAGTCCCGATTTTTCTGGCAAGCATGTAAAACCACGCGTAATTAACAATTATCAGGGAGGTGACATTCTGCTTAATGAAGCAGAGAATATCATATTAAAGGTAGCTGACTTTCCTGAAGTGGAAGGCTATAAAGGACAGGACCTGGTTGTAACTGATGGAACCACTCTTCTGGGAGCGGACGATAAAGCAGGTGTGGCTGAAATTGTAACAGCCGCCGAGTATTTAATCAATCATCCTGAAATTAAACATGGTAAAATTCGAATAGGATTTACTCCTGATGAAGAAATCGGTGCCGGTGCCGACCATTTTAATGTGGAACAGTTTGGTGCCCAATTTGCTTATACACTTGACGGATCTCAGATAGGAGAACTCGAGTATGAGAATTTTAATGCAGCAGGTGCAAAAGTAACAGTGAACGGCCGGATGGTGCATCCTGGTTATGCAAAAAACAAGATGCGGAACTCCATTCGTATCGCTAACCAGATAATGACCATGTTACCTCGGCATGAAACACCGGAGCATACAGAAGGCTATGAAGGTTTTTATCATTTAATGATGTTTAATGGTGATGTTGAAAAAACCGAAATGATGTATATCATTCGTGATTTTAAACGAGATCGTTTTGAAGACCGCAAGAAAGAAATGCAGCACCTGATCAATAAAATCAATGCTGAATATGGTGAAGGAACAGCTGTGGTTGAAATTAATGATCAATACTTTAATATGCGCGAAAAGGTGGAGCCGGTAATGCATGTGGTTGACTTTGCCAAGCAAGCCATGGAAGAGGTAGGTGTTAGGCCAATTGTAAAGCCAATTCGCGGAGGTACAGATGGATCCAGACTGTCATATATGGGTTTACCATGCCCAAATATTTTTGCCGGAGGTCATAACTTTCATGGTCGCTTTGAGTTTGTGCCTGTACAAAGTATGCAAAAGGCTGTGGAGGTAATTCTTAAAATTTCTGAATTAGTAGCAAAAAAGTAGAGAATCGTTGAACATCATCAAAACAACTTTGTTTGAAGTGTGATTTATCTTTTAAAGGAAATAACGTTTAACGATTAAATTAATAAAATTATGGCTGTATTAGTAGGAAAACAAGCCCCTGCATTTAGCGCTAGCGCTGTTGTTAATGGTGGAGAAATTGTTGAGAATTTCTCTTTGGAGCAGTATAAAGGTAAGAAGTATGTTATTTTATATTTCTACCCTGCTGATTTTACTTTCGTTTGTCCAACAGAGATTATTGCTTTTCAGGATAAAATGAACGAGTTTGAGGCGCGTAATGTTGAGGTGGTTGGTGTTTCTGTTGATTCAGAATTCTCTCACTGGAAGTGGTTACAAACTGATCCGAAAGATGGTGGTATTAAAGGTGTGAAGTATCCATTGGTTGCTGATAACAGTAAAACTATCTCAGAAAACTACGATGTTCTGGCTGGTGAGTACGATTACAGCGATGATGGTCAGATTGTATTTAACGGAACACCTATGGCATACCGCGGTTTGTTCTTAATTGACAAAGAAGGAATGGTGCGTCATCAGGTGGTTAACGATATGCCGCTTGGTCGTAGTGTTGAAGAGGCTATACGTATTGTAGATGCTCTGCAGTTTTTTGAAGAAAATGGTGAAGTATGTCCTGCAGACTGGCATAAAGGTGACAAAGGATTAACCGCTACTCAGGAAGGTATTGCAGATTATCTTGGCAGCAAGTAATTGAATCAATTATACTGAGCGAAAGGCACTTCTGGTTTATACGGAAGTGCTTTTTTTATGCTCTAAAACTTATGAGCTTCTTAAACAGAAGAATCTTCTCCTTCTATCGGCATTTTTTGATGTTTTTATATTCGCAGGCTTATTTTACATCATGCCCTAATAAATGCCGTGCTATCCCAATACTGTTCTTTATACAAACCACCTGGTTTTAATAATAACCATCTTTATTAGTCGTGTGATGTTGCTATTTAAAAGGTAATGGTCATTCTTGTTAGAATAATTCTATATATAGTTGAAGTTGGCTGATGGAAGATTTAATTATTCCGCTATTAGAATGATATATAGTTATCTATGTTCGTAATATGCATTAAATATATCTAATTATGCCTGCATATAAATAAATATTGTATTGATCTAAATTGAATATGTAACAGTACATTATTTAATACGAACTACTCATATGTGACTAAGAAGAGTGTATCATATATATAGATTAATACATTAGTATAAAAGACAAATGATAGTGTTAATCAGACATATACAAGAATAATATAGCGTAAGGTAACTATGGATAAGATGAAATATTCAGTTATTTAGCTGTCAATGATGCTTAGATATTAACAAATAAACAGTTCCTGTAACCTCGTTTGTGTACCTTTCTATAAACGGCGAATAGTCATAAAGGTTACAAAGCATTTGGTAGGGGAGCATGCAACTGTTATTGTTGCGGGTTGATTCTGATATATAAAAGTATATTGTTTCTATGATTAGAGTCATGCATTGTGAAAAATCGCTGACACTTCTTTTTTTCTTACTTTTGCAGAATGCGCAAATACCTCGAAATACATCCGGGTGATGAGACTCTTTTTAAGCAGCAGATATGTCAG